>JBASJP010000465.1:0-1843 GCA_049655345.1 Moraxellaceae bacterium | reverse complement strand
CCTTTAAGCTTTCAAACTGGATTGGGCTGAGGAAGTTTAGCTTGGAGTGTTTTCTCAAGAGGGTGTCCCGAATTTTGTGTAAACGGGGCGAGCGTTAAGTCTTGGGCATTCTCTCCTCGAACTGGATGGTAAACCGGGTCAATGCAGCTTTCCAGTCTCTGAGCGGCATCGTCCATTTTTTACTGATGTTGGCCAGCGCCAGGTAGAACAATTTCAGCAACGCATCATCGCTGGGAAACGATCCCCGATTCTTGGTGATCTTGCGCAAGCTCATGTTCACCGACTCGATGGCATTGGTCGTGTAAATGATGCGCCGTATCTCTGGCGGGTAATCAAAGAACGGCGTGATGCGCGCCCAGTTGCTGCGCCAGGATTTGACGATGGTCGGATAGTCCGCACCCCACTTTTCATCGAACTCCTGCAACCGGATCTGGGCCTCGTCCACGGTGGACGCGGCATAGATGGTTTTCAGGTCGGCAGCAACCACCTTGCGCAGTTTCCAGCTCACGTAATTCAGGCTGTGGCGCACCATATGCACCAGGCACAGCTGGACCGCCGTCTTGGGGTAAACCGCTTCAATGGCATCAGGGAATCCCTTCAAGCCATCCACGCAGGCGATGAAGATGTCCTGCACACCCCGGTTCTTGAGTTCGGTGACCACCTGCAGCCAGAACTTGGCACCCTCGGTCTGGGCGATCCACAGGCCCAGGATTTCCTTCTCGCCCGCCATGCTGATACCCAGCGCCAGGTACACCGCCTTGGCCCGCACAGCCCCGGCATCGCGCGTTTTGACATGGATGCAGTCCAGGTAGACGATGGGGTACAGCGCGTCCAGCGGACGGGCCTGCCAGGCTTTGGCTTCATCCATGACGGCGTCCGTCACCGATGAGATCAGCGTTGGCGAAACTTCAGCCCCGTACATTTCTTCCAGATGACTCTGGATTTCACGCACGGTCATGCCGCGAGCGTAGAGCGACAGAATCTTGTCGTCAAAGCCTGTCCAACGGGTCTGGTGCTTCGTGACGATCTGCGGCTCAAAGCTGCCGTGGCGGTCACGAGGGATGTCTATGGGCAACTCACCAAAGTCGCCTTTGAGGGTTTTCTTGCTCTTGCCGTTTCGGGTGTTGCCCGCCGGGTTGGCAACGCTCTCATTCTTTGCGTGGCCCAGGTGTTCAGCCATCTCCGCTTGCAGGGCACGCTCCACCAGCTTCTTGGTGAGCAGCTTGAGCAGGCCGTTCTCACCGATGAGGTCTTCAGGCTTCTTGTAGTCAGCCAGCAGGCTATCGATCAATTCGTTCGTGACGGTCATTTAAATGCAATTCCATTGAAGTGCAGCAGTTTCCTGCCAATTGACCGTTTACACAAAAATTCTTACACCCCCCGATCTCGGTGTAGACGCTGTCACCTCGCTTGAGCAGCCCGAACACAACCGTTTTTCGACCGGCGCCACGGCCACGAAGACCTCGTACCCGACGTGGCCCGAAGTAAGACTCATCGGCTTCCAGTTCCCCACCCAGGGGAGAGACCTTCTCGCACTGCTCGGCCATCCGCTTTCTCAAGCGCAGATAGATCGTGTTGATCGAACGTACCGAAACGCCGCTGAGTTGTGCGCAATCCGTTGCCGTCAAATCCATCGCAAAGTAGCGCAGGATTTGACGCAGCTTTGCTTCACTGAGTTTGGAGCGCCTGAAATACCGGTTTTTCTGAACCACCATAGGAACTTAGCTCACTTGACTGTGAACTTTGCTTCCTAAGCCCCTAATTCAATAGCCGCTTGCGACCGTGGAATAAGGGCCAGAGCCTAAAACGTCTCAATAAAATCAATCCACGCGCGCTCCGGAAG
>JBASJP010000464.1:0-6137 GCA_049655345.1 Moraxellaceae bacterium | reverse complement strand
GTTTCGGGCAGCCCTTACTCATTTCGGCGGGGGCTTCCATTTGAATGGACTGTCGCTGCCAGGATGATGGCAACGGATTGGGATTGTCGTGATTTAACCAGCGATTGCGGCCGTCAGCGATGGCGGTACGCTCGGCCCGGCATCGCGCGTTGGTTTCGACGAGCGTTAAGCCTGCCATGGTCAAAGTGAGAGGCGCCCACAGACCCTTACGCAGAGTTATACATAAGGGTCCTGAACCGCCACACCAGCAATCACTATGTAAGGCTGCTGCTGGTCGCTATGCAAAGCTCTCCATAGCGACCACTATGCGCAGGTCCCAGCTATGTGCAGATGGCCCGGCGCGGATAACGCCGGCCCCTATGACGGTCTGAGGTCGAGGCCGGCAAAGTCTGCGCATAATTAAAGCGTTTGCAGGAACCGCATGAGCGAGTCCGGCGCCCGGTATCGGCGCATATTGGTGTCTGGCGCCTCCAGGCGCCCCAGCGCCTTCTCCTTCATTGCCAGGTCGGCCTCAACGTAGCGATGCGTGGTCGTCGTGCTCTCGTGTCCAAGCCACAGGGCGATCACGTTGAACGGCACGCCGGACTGCAAGAGATGCATGGCGCTGGTGTGCCGCAGCGTGTGAGGGGAGACTCGCTTCTTGAGCAGGCCGGGTTGTTCTGCGGCCGCACGTTTGACGGCGAGATCCAGGCGCTGTGCAACATTGGATCTTGACATCGCCTGCCCGTCGCGGTTGGGCAGCAAGGCGGCCTCGCCGCGCAGTGCCGGGTTCAACCTCAGCCACGCCCGTATCTCCACGACGGTGGCGTTCCACAAGGGTATCGACCTCAGCTTGCGTCCCTTGCCGTGCAGGTGAACACACGCAGCGCCTTCCAGCACGACATCGACGACACGCACGCCGATGATCTCCGAGACACGCGCACCCGTGTTGTAGAGCATGGCCAGCAGCAGATGGTCTCGCTGCGATGACCAACTTGATCCCGGCTGACCGAGCACCGCTACCATCTCCGCCCGGCTGAGGAAGCCCAGCATCGGCCGCTCGAAGCGTTTCATTGGGACGGCCAAGGCTCGCTCGACGTCGTGAAGCGATGTCACGTCACGCCGGCCGGCGAACTTCAGGAACGCCCGCAGCGCGGTCAGTCTGAGGTTGCGGCTTCGAACGGCGTTCTTGCGCCCGTGTTCCAGGTGATCCAGGAAGGCGAGGATCAGGTCGGGCTGGATGTCGGCAAGCCGCATCGCCGTCGGCGCCTTCCCCAACTTGCCACTGGCGAAATCCAGGAACAGCATCAGTGCGTCGCGGTAACAGGCCACGGTGCGCGGGCTGACTGCACGTTGCGAGACCAGGTACTCGGTGAAGAACTGCTGCACCAGTGCGGCGAACGACGGCGGCTTCGGTTCGGTGGCCTTACGCATGTTCCACCTCCGCTTGCGCCATGAACGACTCGAACCGCCCTGCGGCCAGTGCCATTAGCTCCGGCACCGCCGAGAGATACCAGTAGGTGTTGGTAACCATCGCGTGCCCGACGTAGGTCGACAGCGACAGCATCGCCTGATCGATATCGATGCCCTGTGCATGCCACTGCACGATGCGCCTAACGACGAATGTGTGCCTCAGGTCATGGATGCGCGGCGCATTATGGGCGCCCCGGTTGCGCCAGCCCAGCCGTTGGCGCAGTTCCTCGAAGACACGATGTACCTGGCGGCCCCCCAATGGGAGCCCCTTGAGTCGGCCACGGGTTCCAATGAAGAAGGCAGCTTCATCCACCGCTCGCTCACCGGCCAAGTCACGCATCCAGCGATACCGACGCAGCGCGTCCACGGTGCTCGGGTGCATGGGCACTTGGCGCGACTTGCCGAACTTGGTCTGGTGGATGCTCAGCATCCCGGCCTTGAGGTCGACGTCCATGTTGCGCAGTGAAAGCGCCTCGCCGACCCGCATGCCCGTAGAGGCGATCAGGCCGAACAGCGTCTCGAAGACAGCACCGCGAAGTCCGGGAGCCGGCCCGAGCCGCCGCGCTGCAGCCAACAGATCGACGACCTCCTGCTCGCTGTAGATGTGCGGCGCCTGCCGCTCGGGTAACCGACCGAAGATGGTGTCATTGGGCACTTCAGTGCGCGGCTCGAACTGCTGCAGCCAATGCATGAAGGTGCGCAGCTTCTTTAACCGCCGAGCCCAAGTGTGCGGGTCACCGCTGCCATGGCTGTCGCGTCTCGCCCAGTCGGCCATGACTTCCACCGTCAGTGGGCCGCGATGGCCCACTGACAGAACGTGGCGCGCGAAGCAACGCAAGGCGTAGGCCTCGTTGCGACAGGAGAATCCCAGGCGGTGGCGCTCGGCCAGGTAGAGCTCGATGCGTGACTGCAGGGAAGCTGGCGCGCTCATGCTGCGCTCCCCGGCCACGGCAACGCCACTTCGGCAAGCTTGCGGCTGTCGAGCTTGGCGTAGATCATCGTGGTGTTCAGCGAGCGGTGACGCAACACGTCCGCTACCTCCTTCAGCGACGAGCCACCAGCCAGCAGACGATTGGCCATCGTGTGGCGCAGCAAATGCGAACGTGTGTATGGCAGCCCGGCGCGGCCATAAGCCTGGCGGATCGTCTTGCGGACAAGATCGGGGCCGACGGGTTCGTCGCGGGGTGCCACGTTGCGCACGAAGACGGCGCGGTTGGTGGTCTTGGGGCGTTCGTGCTTCAGGTACGCGGCGATGGCCTCACCGGTGGTCGCCGGCAGCGGCAGCACGTCCTCGCGGCGGCCCTTGGTGCGGCGCAGCGTGATGGTGCCAGCGCGCCAGTCGATGTCGTTCAGGCTGAGCCGGGCGACCTCGCCACTGCGAAGTCCGAGATCGAGGGCACAGCGCACGATGGCATCGGCACGCCGCATCGAACGGCCGGGCTGACCGAGCGATTCGACCAACTGCTTGACCTCTTCGGCCGTCAGCGTCTTGGGCAGCGAGGACAGCGACCAACTGGCGGGGTAGGACACCGCGCCGATCAGCCCGTGCACGAGGTCGCCGAGCGAGGCGCGGTAGCGGAAGTAGCCTCGCAGGGATGCCACCACTGAACCGGCGCCGGTCGGCTTGCTGTGGAGCGCAGCCTGCTGGGCGAAGAAGCGCCGGACGTGCTCGGGCTTGATCGCGGCGATGTCGATGGTGCAGTCGCCGAAGCGGGCAATCAACAGCCGCCCGACGATGCGCAACGCCATGCTCCGCGTCTTGGGCGCAAGTCCCCGTGCATGCTCCATGTACTCGTCGTAGTGGAGCAGTTCAACGTCCACCGGTATCGTGCTAATAGCCGGCAACGCTATGGCGCCCTGCGCTCGAAGCACCACGAGCAGGTGTCCCAGCGCCGCGCTGTGGTCGCCTCGGTCGCGACGCGTGGGCTCCGCGCAATTGCAACTCGGAAGGTGATCGTCCAGAAACTGGCCAATGGAGACTTCGTCGATCCGGTGCAACTTAAGGCGCCTGCTTCGCGCCCAGCGGGCGAAATGAGCGATGCAGGCCAAGTAACTGTTGGTTGTAGTCCCCGCGTACCGGCGTTCGGTCAGGAATTGCTTGAAATCGTCAACAAATGGCCCGATTGGCCCGTCGGCGAGCCAGTCGATGTTGGTGTGGCGAGAACGTTGAAAAGTACCCATGGTGGTCTCCAAAAGTGGGACCGCCAGTGGACTCGGACGCGGAAACTATGTCCAGATTTGCGTTGGACTACCCCGTTACCGATCGCACCACGCCTCGAACAACGTCATCTACTTCCAATCACCTGCACATAGTTGCGACCTGCACATAGTGGTCGTCAAGAGCCAACGGCCATCTCATATCGCAGGCCTGATACCCGACCTTGGAATTGCGGTCGAATCGGGATGCGCTGAACCAGCCCGGCGTGGCGTGTTTACCAGTTGGCTTCGCGCTCAGGCGAAGCGCTGATCTTGTGGATCGACAGGTCGGCGCCGTCGTATTCTTCTTCCTGGCTCATGCGGATACCCATGGTCATCTTGAGCAGGCCGTAGACCAGCAAACCGCCGCCGGCAGCCCAGGCCACGCCCATGAGCGTGCCGATCAGTTGCGCGCCCAGTGTCACGCCGCCCAGGCCTCCCAGCGTTTGGCTGCCAAAAATGCCGGCCGCCACTCCGCCCCAGGTGCCGCACAGGCCGTGCAAGGGCCAGACGCCCAGCACGTCGTCAATCTTCCATTTGTTTTGTGTCAGCGTGAACATGGCCACAAAAATGGCGCCAGCGACCGCCCCAACCACCAGCGCGCCCAGCGGGTGCATCAGGTCCGAGCCGGCGCATACCGCCACCAGGCCGGCCAGCGGGCCGTTGTGGACAAAGCCCGGGTCATTCTTGCCCAGCGCCAGGGCGGCCAGTGTGCCGCCCGCCATGGCCATCAGTGAATTGACCGCCACCAGGCCGGAGATCTTGTCGAGTGTTTGTGCGCTCATCACGTTAAAACCAAACCAGCCGACCGTCAGCACCCAAGCCCCCAGCGCCAGAAAGGGGATGCTGCTGGGCGGGTGGGCCGACATGCCGCCGTCCTTGCGGTAACGGTTGGCGCGTGCGCCCAGCAGCAGCACGGCCGGCAGGGCGATCCAGCCGCCCACCGCATGCACCACCACGCTGCCGGCAAAGTCGTGAAACTCGGCCCCGGTGAGTTCCTTGATCCAGGCTTGCACGCCAAAATGCTGGTTCCAGACAATGCCCTCGAAAAATGGGTAGATCAGGCCGACGATGACGGCAGTGGCAATCAGTTGCGGCCAGAACTTGGCGCGCTCGGCAATGCCGCCTGAAATGATCGCGGGGATGGCTGCGGCAAAGGTCAGCAAGAAGAAGAACTTCACCAGTTCGTAGCCATTTTTGGCGGCCAACTGCTCGGCACCCACAAAAAAGTGGCTGCCGTACGCCACGCCGTAACCCACCGCAAAATAGACGATGGTGGACACCGAAAAGTCCACCAGAATCTTGACCAGCGCATTGACCTGGTTCTTGCGGCGCACTGTGCCCAGTTCCAGAAATGCAAAACCGGCGTGCATCGCCAGCACCATGATGGCGCCGAGAAGAATGAACAGGGTGTCTGCGCCCTGTTTGAGTGCTTCCATGAAAACCTCTTGGGATAAATTGATTTGATTTGGTGCGTTAAAGCCTTGGAGATTCAAAACGCACCAACATAAAGCAAATAACATGCCGGAATATGCGCTGACGACCCAGAATCGTGCAAGGCGGCCGTGGCGGCGCCGCGAAGGTGGTTTGCGCATCGACTACCATCGTTCGCATGGATGCATTCTTGATTTCTACCGGTATCGTCGCCCTGGCCGAAATGGGCGACAAAACACAGCTGCTGGCGCTGGTGCTGGCGCTGCGCTTTCGCAAACCCTGGCCCATCGTGATGGGCATCCTGGTGGCCACGCTCGCCAACCACGCCTTGGCCGGCGCCGTCGGGGCCTGGGTCACCACCGTGCTCGGGCCCGATGTGCTGCGCTGGGTGCTGGGCGCCTCGTTCATCGCCATGGCGGTGTGGATGCTGATTCCCGACAAGCTTGATGACGAAGAAACGGGCAAGCCGCCGCGCCTGGGCGTCTTTGGCACCACCGTGGTGGCCTTTTTCCTCGCGGAAATGGGTGACAAAACCCAGGTCGCCACCATCATGTTGGCGGCCCAATACACCAGCACCGTGCTGGTGGTGGCAGGCACCACGCTGGGCATGATGCTGGCCAATGCGCCGGTGGTCTGGCTGGGTGAGCGCATGACGCGGCTGGTGCCGCTGCGGGTGGTGCACCTGGTGTCGGCCGCGATTTTCATGGGCCTGGGGCTGTGGGCGCTGCTGAGCTGACAAACTTGGCGATGTCGACCTCGTCGATCTGTTCGGGCAGCAGGTATTTCTCGGCGTAGCGTTTGTAGACCCCTGAGGTCAGCAGCAGATCGAACAGCACCGGGTCGATATGCCCGTCCTTCTTGAAGAAGGACAGGATCTTGATCGATTCGGACAGGGTCTTGGCCTTCTTGTAGGGCCGGTCGCAGGCCGTCAGGGCCTCGAAGATGTCGGCAATCGCCATGATGCGCATCGGAACTGTCAGCTCGGCCGCGCTGAGCTTGCGCGGGTAGCCAGTGCCGGTCAGCGTCTCGTGGTGGGTGCCGGCGTACTCGGGCAC
>JBASJP010000463.1:0-3109 GCA_049655345.1 Moraxellaceae bacterium | reverse complement strand
GCGTGATTTGCAACTGGCCAGGTACCGGCAATGGCCGGCGCTGCAACCCGTCGTGATTGAACTGGGTGCCGGCACGGCCATTGCTGGCGTGCGACATTTCGGGGAGTCCCTGCATGCACCGCTGATTCGCATCAATCCGCGCGAGCCCGAGGTAACTGGCCCACAGGCAGTCAGCCTGCCCATGGGCGCACTGGCGGCCTTGCAGGCGCTGGATCGCCTGCTGGCCTGATGGTGCGGGTTATTCCCAGATCACGGTCTGACGTATGGTCACCCAGTGATCGGCATTGGGCAGGTAGCGGTCTTCAATGATGTTGCGCTTGATCTTCATGGTTGGCGTGAGGAAGCCGTTTTCCATGGTCCACTGATCCTTCACCACCACGACATAATCCAGGCGTTCGTGATCTTCGAGGCTGGCATTCACCTCTTTCAGCAGATCATTGAAGTCACTGGTGAGTTGCTCGCGATCAAGGCGTGCATCTTCCAGCTCGGCCATTGCATCGAGAGAGAGCATGAGCAATGCAAACGGTTGCGGCTGGCTGGGACCGGTCACGCAGATCACTTCCACCTTGGGATGACGGTTGAGCTTCTGCTCGATGGGGACCGGCGCCACGTACTTGCCCTTTGAGGTCTTGAACAGCTCTTTCACGCGGCCCGTGATCTTGAGACGTCCCTGCTCGTCAACCTCGCCACGGTCACCGGTTTTCAGGTAGCCGTCCTCGGTCATGTCTTCGGCCGTTTTTTCCGGGTTCTTGTAGTAACCCATCATCTGGCCCGGGCTCTTTACTTCCACCTCACCATTGGCCGCAATACGGCAAATGACACCGGGATTACAGTGCCCGACATAACCCACACGCACTTCACCAGGGCGCGAACCGTGTGAATAACCGAAGTTCTCGGTCATGCCATACACATCCAGCAGATCCAGCCCGAGATCGCGGTACCACTGGATGATGTTGGGTGGCAGCGGGGCAGAAGCCGTGATGGCCAGTCGGCACTTGTCGAGACCAAGCTGCTTGACGATCTTGCGCTTGATGATCCCGGAGAGGATGGGAATGCGGAAAAGCTTCTTCTGCTTCTCCAGCGGCAGTTTTTCATTCACACCAAGGTAGAACTTGGTCCACAAGCGCGGCACCGAGAAGAAAATGGTGGGCTGGGCACGCTGCAGGTCTTTCTGGAATGTCTCCAGACCTTCGGAGAAAAACACGCTGAAACCGAAATACAGTGACGAGGTTTCCAGCACGGCACGCTCGGCCACATGCGCCAGCGGCAGGTAGGACAACATGCGTTCTTCGTTGGTCACGTGATAGGTGTCACGCAGGCTTCCCGCCACCGACACCATCGTGCCAAAGCTGTGCATCACGCCCTTGGGCTGACCGGTACTGCCAGAGGTATAAACGATGGTGGCGAGCGAATCCGGATTGGGCAGCGGCAGATCATTGCGCGGCTCGACACGGGCAACAATGTCGTCCCACTGCATGATGTCCTTGCGCGGGCACATCGGCAGACCGATCAGGGGCATGTCTGCCGGAATGACGGGGGCAATATCACGCCAGCCATCCGCCTTGCCATCCATCTTGCCGATGATGAGCAGGCGGCACTCCGAATGCTCCAGAATGTATTCAGCGGTCTCGCCATTGAGCGTGGGGTACAGCGGCACAGTGACATGCCCGGACAGCCAGATGGCCAGGTCGGCCAGTATCCAGTGGGCACTGTTGCGGCCGAGCAGCCCGATGGACGAGCCCTTGGGCAAGCCCAGGCTGTCCAGATAGGTGGCCACGCGGCGAACCTGATCGGCACACTGGGCCCAGGTAAATTCTTCAACCTGCCCGTTATTGGGCTGGGTCATGTAGACCTTGTCGGGCGTGGTTTGTGCCCAGTGCAGGAAGGCATGAACAAGGGTGGGATGGGAGGCAGACGAACTCATCTCGATATCCTTCAATTCATTATTTTCATTGTGCAGACCGAGGGGTCACCCTAGCGTATTTTGAGGCCGGAATGAAGTACCGGAGAGTTCACTGCCGTACCAGCCCGTGGGCTACAGCCGGCCGATACGGTCGTTCTCCAGCGATCCGAAATAGAGCCGGCCCTGATACGGCATGACCGACGTGATCATGCGCAGGTGGTCGCCAGTGGGATCGTGCAGGCTTTTGAGGACATTCCCGTTTTCGTCGATGGCCACGGCCAGGCCGTAGCGATCGGGCTTTGGCCAGAAGGCGCGCGGCAATCGCACCATGAGTTCACGCATCCAGGGATGCCGGGCGGAAACATCGGCAATGGCCTTGCGGGGCGACGGCATGGCCAGCCAGATGGTGCCGATACGGTCGCTGTTGATGTTGTCGGGCAGGCCCGGCAGGTTGTCGGCAATGATCTCGTTCTGCCCTGCCCGCTCACCGCTGATCCACACCTTGCGGATGCGGTAGCGATAGGTCTCGGCGACAAACACGGCATCCTGGTTTTTCGACAGCGCGACGCCGTTGGCAAAGTAGAGGCCGTCAAGCACCAGCCGTGCGGTTCTGGTGGCCGGGTCGTACACATAGAGGCGGCCATAGGGGCGGCCTTCGAGCAGGTCCAGCACGTAATCGGGCTGGCGATACCTGGTGCTGGCATCGGTGAAGTAGATTTTGCCGTCGGCCGCAATATCCAGATCATCGGTAAACGTGAGCGGCACGCCCATCACTTCGCTGACCAGCGTGGTGATCTGGCCATCGGGCGAGAGTTGCAGCAGCCCCTTCCAGGCATCGCAAACAATCAGGTTGCCACTGGCATCAAACTGCATGCCAAGGGGACGGCCTCCGGTGTTGGCAAGGGTAATGACCTTGTCACCCTCAAGACGAATGACACGTCCATCGTGCAAGCCTGCATGCAGGCGTCCCTGCGCATCAAACGCGATGTCTTCGGGGCCATGGACGAGGCCCTTGCCCAGCAATCCGGCATTTTGCAGATCGGTGTTGGGTGACAGCACGCCCGTGAAAGCCGGCGCCGCACCGGGCTGCCAGGCCTCGGCGTTCAGGGACGGCGTGGAGAACCACCAGGCCGAAACAAGGCCGAGCATGAATGCGAGGGCAATGACTGCTTTTACGATGGTGTGTTTCACGGCTCATTTCCATTG
>JBASJP010000462.1:0-2081 GCA_049655345.1 Moraxellaceae bacterium | reverse complement strand
CGGACATGCTGTTTCTGGCCAAAGCCGATAACGGATTGGTGATTCCTCATCAGGAATCCGTGAACCTTCGCGAAGAAGTTGAGGCCGTCTTTGAGTTCTACGACGCCCTTGCGGCAGAAAAATCTGTAAAGCTACTCCTTCAGGGGACTGCAATAGTTGTCGGGGACCCGCTGATGTTGCGTCGAGCGATCAGCAATTTGATTTCAAACGCCGTGCGTCACAGCGCCCCGAATACGGAGGTGACCGTCCGATTTGTATCCAGCCAGTCCCGCCTGCATCTGTTTGTGGAGAATACGGGAGATGGCATCAGCCCCGATCAGTTGGGTCGGGTGTTCGACCGCTTCTATCGGGCAGATGCATCGCGCCGGCGCAGTGACGAGGGCGCAGGACTCGGGCTGGCAATCACGCGATCCATCATCCGTGCGCATCAAGGCGAGATTTCGGTATCAAGTGCGGAGGGAAAAACCAGCTTCCAGGTCATCCTGCCTATGGCAACAGTATCGGCCGACGCCGCAGCAGATCATTGAGTATACTTATACGATGAACCGCTTGCTTCGCCAACGCATTGCTCTGTTCCTGAGCCTGATTATGGTCACCTTCACGGCGTGCCAAGGCATGGCGCTGGCGGCCGTACCGGACAGCATGCGTTCCGATTCTGCGTCGATGGCGAGCATGTCCTGTCATGAGGCCTCGCCACAGGACACCGGTGCGGCGCTGACAGATTGCCCCAGCGACTGTAATGCGGTGGTTAAAGCCTCTGATTCCGGTCCTCTGTTTCAGTCCCTGCTTCCGCTGGTTTTTATTGCCTTTCAACTGCCTGACCTCGCTCAAGAGGCCGGCCCCATTCACGTGGCCTTGCTGGGCCTGCACGACCCTGTCACCGATCCCCCGCCTGATATCCGTTATCACCGCTTCCGCGAATAGCCCCTCCTGACCGGCACCAGCTGCCGGTGATGTCGCCTACCCGTTCGCACTTCGCGAACACCCCGGTATTGGCCTTTGCCTACAACGACTCAGGAGTTTCATCATGACTATTCGCCCTCTCATGCTTACTTTGCTAAGCGCCTCTCTGTTGGCCACCCCTGTGCTGGCCGATCCTTCAGATACCCATGTGGACTATGGCGGCCCGCGCGTGATGCCGCATGAACATGGTGACGTGTACTCCTTTGGCCGCCCCGGTCAGGAGAAATACATCCATCGCACCGTCACCATGACGGCGAGCGATGACATGCGCTACTCCGAATCCACACTCGACTTTGGGCAGGGAGATACGGTCAAGTTCGTGTTCACCAACGCAGGCAGCAAGCCGCATGAATTTGTCCTGGCCGACAAGCGTACTCAGGAAAAAGCTGAAAAGAATCGGCCCGACCCTGAATCCATCAAGAGCCCGCCCTACTCCCTGCTGCTGGCCCCGGGCGAAACCAAGACCTTGATCTGGAAGTTTGATCGCTATGGGGTCTTTGAGCTGGCCTGTCATCTGCCCGGTGCCTACAAGGCCGGCATGGTGACCTATATCAGCGTACCCATGGCGCCGAAGCGCGGCTGGCGCTGAAGGCTCCCTGAAACCTGTCGCGGTGGCTGGCCTATTGCCGGTCACCGCCCATGGACTGCGAAGTTTTTTTATATCAGGGAGACATCATGCCCCTAGGAATGACCCACAGCGTGGAATGGCGTTGCCGCCTGCTATCTCTGTTGATGGCACTGGCCGTGAACCCAGCCGCTGCTGAGGGACTGAGCTTTGACGCCGCCCTGCGGGCGGCCGATGTGCAAGCCCCGCAATTACAAGCCCGCCAGGCCACCCTCTCCGGCGCACAGGAGACAGCATCCGCCGCCGGTGCTCTGCCTGACCCCAAGGCCTTTGTTGGCCTGGACAACCTCCCCATCGACGGCCCCGACCAGTTCAGCACGCGCCGGGATTTCATGACCATGCAGAAGATCGGGCTCATGCAAGAGAGGGGGATGCGGCAAATTTCTTGGACTGATTTACGTCACTGAACCCAGGCTTTCACGGTACTCAATGGGACTGAGATAGCCAAGGGATCCCTTGATCCGTTTTTCGTTGTACCAGCGAATGTAGGTAT
>JBASJP010000461.1:0-3178 GCA_049655345.1 Moraxellaceae bacterium | reverse complement strand
CTGCTTCATACGTCAGTGTGCCTGAACGCGACACAATGCCAACCTTGCCTGGCATATGAATATTGCCCGGCATGATGCCGATCTTGCACTCACCCGGCGTAATCACACCCGGGCAATTCGGACCGACCAGGCGTACACCGCCTTTACGCACGATGTATTCCTTGACGAACAGCATGTCGATAGCAGGCACGCCCTCGGTGATGCACACCACCAGCTTGATGCCGGCATCTACGGCTTCCAGAATGGAGTCCTTGGCAAAGGCCGCAGGAACGTAAATCACGGAGGCATCAGCGCCTGTCGCATCCACAGCTTCCTGAACGGTGTTGAACACCGGCAGGCCAAGGTGGGTAGTACCTCCCTTGCCTGGCGTCACGCCACCAACCATATTGGTTCCGTATGCAATGGATTGCTCCGTGTGCAGCGTGCCTTGCGAGCCGGTGATGCCCTGGCAGATCACCTTGGTGTTCTTGTTGATCAATACACTCATTTTTTGCGCTCCTCTCAGGCTACGGTCTTCACGACAAGATCACCCGCTTCATTAAGCGAGGCTGCCGGAATGATGTTGAGACCGCTTTCTTTCAATTTTTGCGCACCCAGCTCGGCATTATTGCCTTCCAGACGCACGACTACCGGCACTTTCACGCCCACGTCTTTCACGGCACCGATAATGCCTTCGGCAATCATGTCGCAACGCACGATGCCACCGAAGATGTTGACCAGCACAGCCTTTACGGAATCATCGGAGAGGATGATCTTGAATGCTTCTGTGACACGCTCTTTCGTCGCACCACCACCCACATCAAGGAAGTTGGCCGGCTGACCACCCTTGAGCTTTATGATGTCCATGGTGGCCATGGCCAGACCTGCCCCATTCACCATGCAACCGATATTGCCTTCAAGAGCCACGTAGTTAAGCTCCCACTCGGCCGCAATGCGCTCACGCTCATCTTCCTGGCTTGGGTCATACATGGCCTTGAGCTTGGGATGACGGAACAGTGCATTGGAGTCGATAACGATCTTGGCATCCAGGCAGTGCAGATTGCCTTCTGGTGTAATCACCAGGGGATTAACTTCCAGCAGGGCCATATCAAGGTCGACAAACATTTTGGCAAGGCTGGTGAAAATCTTCACGAACTGCTTAACCTGATCATGATTCAGGCCCAGCTTGTAACCCAGATCGCGACCCTGATACGCCTGACCACCAATCAGTGGGTCAATCGTGGCCTTGTGGATTTTTTCCGGGGTTTCGTGTGCAACTTTTTCAATTTCCACACCACCTTCAGTGGAAGCCATGAAAACAATGCGACGTGTACCGCGATCCAGCACCGCTCCAAGATACAGTTCCTTGGCAATATCAGTGCAGGACTCGACAAGAATCTTGCCAACAGGCTGCCCTTTGGCATCAGTCTGATAGGTGACCAGATTAGTGCCGAGCTTTGCCTTGGCAAACGCCTCGACTTCATCAAGCGTAGTGACCAGCTTGACGCCACCAGCCTTGCCGCGACCACCTGCATGGACCTGGGCTTTAACCACCCATTTATCGCCACCGATGCGCTCAGCAGCGGCGCGCGCTTCAGCGGGCGTGCTGACAGCAAAGCCCTTGGATACAGGAAGCCCGTATTCGGCAAAAAGCTGTTTGCCCTGGTATTCGTGAAGGTTCATTGTGTGAGTACCATCTTCTGTTACATGTTTGACGCAGGATCACTGCATCGCCTTGGCCTGCTGCCCGCTCAGGGCATCAGGAAATCAGATCTCGTTTTCTCAACGCAATAAAAAAGCGGGAAGATTTCTCCCCCGCTTTTTTATTCTTACTTGCGCTTGCGCTGCACCGCATGAATGGCGCGGCCATCCACAGACAATGCCGCTTCGTGCACCACCTCCGACAAGGTCGGGTGGGCAAACGTCATCAACTGCAAATCCTCAACCGATGCACCAAACTCAAGTGAAATCATGCCTTGATGAACCATGTCACCGGCACCTGGCCCGATGATGTGCATGCCAAGCAGGCGATCCGTTTTGGCATCCGCCACAAACTTCACAAACCCGGCACTGTCATTTGCAGCAAGCGCACGGCCATTGACCGCAAAGGCAAACTGGCCTGTCTTGACCTCAATACCCTCGCTCTTGGCCTGATCCTCGGTCTTGCCAACCCATGCGATTTCCGGATGGGTATAAATGACGCCGATGATCGTGTCGTAGTTCACCTGGGCATGATGACCATTCATGATTTCGGCCACCATCATGCCCTCCTCCATGGCCTTGTGTGCCAGCATCGGGCCGCGCACCAGATCACCTATGGCATACACACCGGGTACCGATGTACGGCACTGACCATCGACATGCACAAAGCGACGCTCATCGAGCGTGATGCCGCAATCCGCAGCGAGCAAACCTTCGGTGTAGGGGCGTCGACCCACTGCCACGATCAGCCGGTCAAAAATCTCCTCGTGATCACCATCCTTGTCCGTGTACTTCACGGTGACAGCCTTGCTCTTGACCGTTGCACCGGTAACACGCGCACCAAGACGTATATCAAGACCCTGCTTGCCAAGCACCTTCTGTGCCTCCTTGGCTACCGCCTTGTCGCAAGCAGGCAGGAAGGCATCAACAGCCTCCAGGACAACCACCTGCGAGCCAAGACGATTCCACACGGAACCCAGTTCAAGGCCAATGACTCCAGCCCCGATCACTCCAAGCTTCTTTGGAACATCCTGAAACTCAAGCGCACCAGTGGAGTCAACGATTACATCATCCACCAGCGCCGCTACCGGAATATTTACCGGGACAGAACCTGTTGCCAGAATCACATTTCTGGCATCAATGACTTCGACAGCACCCTCAAACGGCGTGAACTCGACCTGACGACCAGCCAGCAACTTACCGGTGCCCTGCAGCCAGGTAACCCCGTTACCCTTGAAAAGCTGGGCAATGCCGCCTGTGAGGTTACCCACCACAGTGTCCTTGCGTGCCTGCATGGTCTTTACGTCAAAGCTGATGCCATCAATCTTAATGCCATGCACCGCATACTCATGAGCGGCATCGTGATACTTGTGGGTAGAGTCCAGCAGTGCCTTGGATGGAATGCACCCAACGTTCAGACAGGTTCCGCCAAGAGCCGGCTTGCCCTTGTGAATGCGCTTTTCGATACAGGCGACCTTCATGCCGAGTTGTGCAGCAC
>JBASJP010000460.1:0-1659 GCA_049655345.1 Moraxellaceae bacterium | reverse complement strand
GGCAGGTACCGTACCGGATATCACGTTACGCGTGGGCACGAAGCGGGAGGCCGTGACTCAGGATCAGAGCCTTCTGGCGGGTGTGTCGCTACCCTTGCCCCTCTTCAATCGCAATCAAGGTGAACGTCGTGCCGCGCATGCGGATCTCAATGCGGCCGAAGCGACGTTTGCTGCAGAAAAGCTGCAGGTGGACGCGGAGATCATCAACCAGCGGCAGCAGCTGGAGGCCGCCTATGCCGAAGCCATGGCATTGCAGGACGGCGTACTGGGGACTGCCGAAGAGGCAGCCGCCGCGACCCAGGAAGGCTACCGTGCCGGCAAATTCGGGCTACTGGAACTGCTCGACACGCAGCGCGCCCTGATCGATGCGCGCAACGCCTATCTCGACTCTCTCCTTTCCTATTTTCAGTCACAGGCCGCACTGGATCGTCTGCTGGGCCGTGACGTTACCGTTTCCGGGGATACACCATGAAGATACTCGCTTACTGGCGTTACTTTGCCGCAGCCCTTGCCGGTGCAGTGCTCGTGATATTGATGCAATGGTTCTGGCCACACAGTGAGTCGGCTTCATCGCCTGAAGCTGCGCATGCCCATGAAGAGCACGCTGAAGAGCCTGGCCATGAACACAAGGAGGGAGAGGCGGAAAACGCCGAAGAGGGGCATGAGCATGGAGAAGGCGAAGAGGCGCATGGCGGTGAAACACATGCCGTTAAACTCACCGATGCGCAGCTCAAGGCCAGCGGCATCACCCTGCAAACAGCCACGCAGGCACCCTTGGCCGCTGTACTGCGCTTACCAGGACAGCTAGTGCTGAATGCCGACCGCGAGGCCCGGGTGTTGTCACCCATTAGCGGAATTGTGCGCGAGGTCCGGGCGCAAGCTGGTGAACGAGTCAATGCCGGCGCCGTGCTGGCGGTGATCGAAAGCCAGGAACTGGCCGAGGCCAATGCCAATTTTCTAGCGGCACGCGAACGCCTTGCTCTGGCCGAGTCTACGTTTACCCGCGAGGAAACACTCTGGCAGAAAAAGATCAGTGCCGAGCAGGACTACCTTCAAGCCAGAAAGGATCTGGCGGAAGCCCGTATTGAAGAGCGCAGTACACTGCAGAAGTTGCTCGCGCTGGGTGTCAGTGAAGGCGATGCCAAATCCCTCAAGGGCAACAGTGCCCTGGCTCGTTATTCCCTGCGCGCCCCCATTACCGGCAGCGTCCTGGAGCGCACCCTCACGGTGGGAGAGGCCCTTAGTGATGACAAGCCTCTATTCCGACTGGCGGATCTTTCGTCGCTCTGGATTGATCTGTCAGTACCTGTCAGCGAATTGGCCGCTATCAAACGTGGACAGCGCGTGGTGGTGAAAGACAAAGCGGGGGTAGTCAGCGGCGAGGGCAAGGTGCTCTTTGTGCAACCGGAACTTTCCGCAGAAAGCCGAACGGGGTCGGTGCGGGTAGCGCTCGATAACGCCCAAGGTCAGTGGCGTCCCGGCATGTTTGTCACCACGGAGCTTGTTACCGGCCAGCAAGGCCAGGTGCTGAGTATCCCTGAAGGCGCGCTGCAAACGCTTGAAGGCAAAACCGTTGTGTTTGTAGCCGATGCAGACGGGCTGGAACCACGCGAAGTGGCATTGGGTCGTCGCTCGGCAGGGCATGTCGAAGTGCTGACA
>JBASJP010000459.1:0-2601 GCA_049655345.1 Moraxellaceae bacterium | reverse complement strand
CACCCAGTGGCAAACCGATTGGGGCGCATCCATCCGGCAAGTTCACGCGACACCGCCGCTGACCAGCGACGATTGGCAAAGCGCCGACGCCTTGGCCGCTGGCCAACAGGCCGCTGCACAGGCACTTGCCAAACTCGCCAATGACTTAAAAGCCGCAGAAATGGGTGAGCAAGAAATTCAGCGCGCCCAAGAAGCAGCCACCCAAAACGCACAGGCACTGCAGGCGGCACAAAACCAGCTCGCATTGTTGGCGCAAGCGGCCCACGACGCGCAACTGCGCCAGACGGCGCTGGTGCAAGACGGCGAATCAACCCAGCAAGACCTCAGCGCCCTGGAGGCAAGCCTGCAATCTGCCCTGAGTGAGGTGGGCTACACCGTGCCAGCTGAACCCAAGCCGTGGCTGCAAGAGCGGGATGGCGAATGGCAACACTGGCAACAAACCCAACGCCAACTTGAAAGCCTGGCCCAATCCATCACGCGTCAGCAAGCCCAGTACGACGCCGCGCAAACCCAGGCAAAGCTCTGGCTCCAACGATGGACCGACCTGCAGGCCAGCACCGGTGATCAATCGATGGCACCGCCCGCGCACCAGCAAATTGCTGCCGATGACCTACCGGCAGCGCTCACCGCCTGCATTGATGCCATAGCCCGCCTGACCCAAAGCATCGCGTCCCTGAACGGGCAACAGACACAAGTAACCGCCGCCCTGGTGCAGCAGCGCATCGCCTTGCTCGATGCCGAGACCGCGTGGAACACCGCCCTGCAGACCAGTCCTTTCAGTGATGTGTCTGCGTTTGAGGCTGCCCTGTTGCCAGAGGCAGAACGCCAGCGTCTGACTGCGCTGAAAGAAAAGTTGCAATCTGCGCAACAACGCGCCAGCGCCCTGCTGCAGGAAGCACGCG
Source organism: Moraxellaceae bacterium (assembly GCA_049655345.1). Taxonomy (GTDB): domain Bacteria; phylum Pseudomonadota; class Gammaproteobacteria; order Pseudomonadales; family Moraxellaceae; genus UBA2031. The sequence continues at coordinate 1,699 of JBASJP010000459.1, read as the reverse complement.
GCAAACACACGCAGTTGCAAACACAAGCGCTCACGCCATTGGCGCCCGAAGAAATTGCCGCGCAACTCGAAGCGTTGGAGGCGCAGCGCAGCGCGCTCGATCAACAAATCGGCGCCCACCGCGCCCTGCTGGCTAGCGACGCGCAGCACCGCAAAAACCAGCAAGCGCTGTTTGAGCAAATCACAACACAAACCGCCGAGGCCGACATCTGGCAACGGCTGGACGGCTTGATCGGCTCGGCCAAAGGCGACAAGTTCCGCAAGTTTGCCCAGGGCCTCACGCTGGACCATCTGCTGCAGCTGGCCAACCGGCACCTGGCGCGCCTGCATGGCCGTTACCTACTGCGCCGGAAAATCACCGGTGAACTGGAGCTGGACATTGTGGACGCGTGGCAGGGCGACACCACCCGCGACACCCGCACCCTGTCTGGCGGCGAAGGCTTTCTGGTCAGTCTGGCGCTGGCTCTGGCGCTGTCGGACTTGGTGAGCAACAAACCCTCCATCGATTCGCTCTTCCTCGACGAAGGCTTTGGCTCGCTGGACGGCGACACGCTGGAGATTGCGCTGACGGCGCTGGACTCACTGAATGCCAGCGGCAAGATGATCGGCATCATCAGCCATGTGGAAGCGATGAAAGAGCGCATCCCGGCGCAGATCAGGGTGGAGAAGGGCGGGGGGATTGGGCATTCGCGACTAGTTGTTTAGATTCGTATTGCACAATCTTGCCAGCCGCCAGAGGCCGAGTCTCTGGCGCAGCACCCGGTTTCGCATCGTCACGTAACTTCAGGTTGCACGCCGATACTCGTTAATAGCGCGTCGTACTGAGGCCTATCTGTAGCTTTGATTTTTCCCAATACATAGACTCCTAATGATCGAATTTCAGGAATGTCGATTGGGCGCATGCTTCGATCAAAATTGTCGTGAAGGTGTGACAGCTCATTGTTCAGCCTGTTAGCGACATTGGCGGCCATTCCGTCCTCGCCAAAGAATTGCCTAATACGGGTGAGTGTTTCCTCGCTGCCAACCTTTGCGGGATATTTGAAGAATAAGTATGCCTCTAAAAACTTTCGCAAATTGTTTCCGAAACTGTAGAAATGATCTTCGTCTTGCCCTGCTGGCGTCGGTTGAGAGCATTTGTAAATTTGGTGGAACAAGTAGTTGAATTCGGTTACATAAGACTTTAGGTAATCAGGCATTAGCGATAGGCGAGAGGTGCTGTTTCCGTGACGCTCAACGATGAAATGCTGAGTGCCTCCATTCTTGGGAGGCGGCGCAGACAAGGTTTTTAGGTACTTCAAAAAATCCAGATTGTGGGTCGATATAAATAACTGTTTGTAACGGTAGTGGTTGCTTCCATCGCTGTTTTTTGTTGGTCGCGCAATCAGCGTCTCGATTAGACTGAACATAAAGAAGACGTGGTTGCTGTCCAGGCTGGATATAGGGTCATCAATGTAAATGATTAGATCTTTACCTTTGCTTTCCGTTGCGTCGAGTTGCGCCATAAAGTAACAGAAGGCGATCAAGCTGCATTCGCCTTCGCTGAGGTGGTATGCCGGATTTCCTCCCCGAGTAATCTGAAATTTGACACCAAAACCGGCACCGCCGTCCACGGCGTCCAGTCGCAGTCCACCATGACCGAAGAAATGAGTCAACAACTCGTTTACACGTTCTGCACCTTTGCGCTCGTCCTTAAGTTGTGC
>JBASJP010000458.1:0-9031 GCA_049655345.1 Moraxellaceae bacterium | reverse complement strand
CGCCTGAGCCGGGCAAATCCCGAGGCGCCCGCTCTCACGCCCACTCTCCCAAAAGAAGAGTGGGCGTCAGCAGCAGACGGCGGGTTTAGCCTACCAGTGCCTGATTCCACTTTTGCATGAGATCGGTCAACTGGTGAATCTGCCGGTCCAGACTCTGCAACTCTTCAACCGTCTCCTTCTCGCCTGTAAATGCCTCAACCTTCTGCAGTGCATCCGACAGTGCATGATCCGGATTTTGCATGCGGTACACGCTCAGCTTCCAGCGGGTGTTGTTCATCACCATGCGCCACAGCAGCAGCTTGGTGTTGAGGGAAATCTTGCTGAAGTCGGCAAGCTCGCCAAAGGGTGAAAAGTCAGCGCCAAACAGTTGTACGCGGGATGACTTGGGGTCTGCCACCAGGGTGGCGGTGCGTGGCGACTTGCACAGCAACGCCAGGGCGCCCAGGATTTGTCCGGCCGACAGGTAACTCAGTGCCTCGCCCTTCTTCTTGCCGTCGGGATATACCGCCAGCTGCCCGGACAGCAGGAAATAGAACACATTGTCACGGGCGCCTTTCTCTATCACCACTTCCCCGGGGGCCGGCTCGAACAGCTGCGAATGGCTGAGGAGAACCTTCATCTGGTCAGGATCGTTGAACATCAGATCCTTGTAGAAGGGAATGCCGGACAGCAGGGTATCGAGCATGTCGGGCTTGAGACTGGTAATGGGTGTGGACTTCATGGGCAGACCTCCGTGTAGCCCGAGTATATCCGGGTCGCTTGTCACATTCACAGCGGCCTGAAATCACGGCAAGCTGAACAGCTGCCCTCACTACACGCCTGACTACCTGCCCAACCATGACCACCCCGGCCGAATCCCTTCAAAAGCCTGTCATTACGGCACTTCTGGTAGCCCCCGAGCGCCATGGCGACATGCTGGAGCTGCCGGCGGTGCAGGTAAAAACCGGTGCCGGCATTGTGGGGGACCGCTTTTTCAGCCGTTCGGTACGCCACCCCGAGCGCAACATCACCCTGATCGAAGCGGAGGCCATTGCCGCCGCTGCCGCCATGTTGGGCATGCCCATCTCCCTGCACACGCCCCGACGCAATCTGGTCACGCGCGGTATTAGCCTGAACAACCTTGTCGGAAAAACCTTTCGGGTGGGGCCCGTCCTGCTGCGCGGAATGGAGCTGTGCGAGCCCTGTGTGGTGCTGGGCCGCAATCTGGAAACGGCAGCACTCCCGCGCGAGGCCATCATCCGTGCCTTCCTGCACCGGGGCGGCCTGCGAGCCACCGTGCTGTGCGACGGCGTGATTCGTCAGGGTGATGTGATTGACCTGCCCGATACCGTGCCTGCCGGCATGCCGCTCTGACTGGCGCAAATTGCGTGTGTTGCGGTAGTGTTTCAGTCCAGCCAGCATCATCAGGCAACGGACTGAATTAACGGACGAAATAACAGGCCATGAATCCATTTTTACGCAAACTGCTTCCCTCCCCCCTGTACGTTCAGCTATTCAGGAACAAACTGGTCATCCAGAACCCGTCTGACGGCAAGTCCGTGGTGAAAGAGTCATCGTTCTCGCACCCGCGCATGCTGGTGGGTGAATTTGAGGCCGCCGAATCGTTGCTCAAGGCCGGCATTCAGGAAATCTACGCTGGTCACCTTCTGACCCCGCGCCCCCAGATCATCATGCACCCGAAGGAGGTGCTGGAGGGCGGCCTCACCATGATTGAACAGCGTGTGCTGCAGGAAATGGCATTGGGCGCAGGTGCCCGTCAGGCCAAGGTATGGCTGGGGGCAGACCTGTCGAAGGAAGAGACCGAAAACTTTACCTTCTGATGTTTAGTTCATCTTTTTCATTAATCACTACAAGAAGACGGAGCACTTCATGCCAGGCACCATAATGCACAGCCCCATTCTCGCTCCGATTGTTGCCCTTGTTGCCTGGTCACTGGTGATGTGGACCTGGATGTACGCCACCCGCCTGCCAGCCATGTTCAAGGCAAAGATGAAGTCCGACCCTTATGCCCCGCGTGGCGAGCAGATGAACCAGTTGCCGGCCGAGGTACGCTGGAAGGCCGACAACTACAATCACCTGATGGAACAGCCAACCATTTTCTACGCCATTGCCCTGACGCTGGCGCTGATGGATGCAGGCAGCGGCGTTAACCTGATGCTGGCCTGGGCCTATGTCGGCCTGCGTGTGGTGCACAGCCTGGTACAGGCCATCATCAACAAGATCGAGCTGCGCTTTGTCATTTTCGTGCTGTCGTCGCTGGCGCTGATCGGGCTGACATTCAATGCGGCAAGCGTGCTGCTGTAAAAAGGATGACCGGGATGAACGTTGAAAAAATCTTTCCGCTGCTGGACGAAATCCTGAGTGAATGGCGGCCATTGATTGGCAAGGACTATGCGGGCTATCGCAACCATGTCTGCCGTATGCTCAATTTCTGTCTGGCCTTGCGGGACTGCACCCAGGAAGAAACCCAAAAACTCATCATTGCCGGAGCGTTTCACGATATCGGCCTGTGGACAGGCAATACGCTCGACTACCTGCCGCCTTCCCTGCCCCCCGCCCGTGACTATCTGCAACGCCGTGACCTGCAGGACTGGACCACCGAAATCGAACTGATGATCACCGAACACCACAAGCTGCGCCCGTACGCGAATGCGGCGTATCCGCTGGTGGAACTGTTCCGCAAGGGCGATCTGGTGGATTTCTCGCTGGGCACCGTCACCTTTGGTTTGCCAAGGGATTTCATCAGGCAGGTGAAGGATGCCTTTCCGAATGAAGGCTTTCACGCCAACCTGGCCAAACTGGGCGGCAAGTGGTTCCTCAAGCACCCGTTGAACCCGGTGCCGATGATGAAGTGGTGAAATAAAAAGGGGCCTTGATGGCCCCTTTTTCTTACTGCCTCAACGCTTTCGGCGTGACGATCGGAAACACGAGATCAGGCTTGTCGAGTAGCGAGAAGAACTTGATCAGATCCAGCGTGCTGCCGCTGATCTTCAGGTCGGGTGATGTCAGCACATCCTTGATCCCCACCTGTTTGGTCACCAGCTTGACCAGCATGGGCCGCGTGAGCGCCAGGGTGGCGTTGGCATTTTTGGCCGGTGGTGCCTTGCGAAAACGCAGAACGGCATTCTCGATATTCACCACGTACTGTTCATTCACATCCCGGAAATCAAAATTGATGGTGAGCGCCACGTCTTCTGCATCCGGGCCATTAAGGGCAACCTGAAACATCTGCATGAACTGCTCGGGCGCCGTCTGGTTGAGCAGCTCGGTGGCATTGGCCAGATTAACGCCCTTCTCGGGCTCGCCATGCCGCAGTTCGTAGGCACCACTCAGATAGGCGTTACGCCAGGCGGTAGACTCGGCGCGGTAACCCAGCTGGTCATAGGTCTGCGCCAGCAATGATCTGGCCGCACCATTCTTTGGTTCTGCCGCTACCAGATGACTGAGCACCTCGGCCACCCAGCGGTAATCCCCTGCATCAAACGATACCTGTGCCTGCTTGAGAAGGTTGGCTGCACCGCCCATGAAGGCAACATAGCGTTTGCCCTGCTCGGCACGCGGGAGCGGATCAAGCGAGGCGGGATTGGCGTCATACCAGCCAAAATACATCTGGTAAACCGCTTTGGCATCGTGCTTGACGGTGCCGTAGTAGTCACGGTTCCACCAGTGACGGGTGAGTGACTTAGGCAACTTTATCTGCTCGGCGATTTCGCGCGGACCATGGCCCTGATTGGCCAGACGCAACGTCTGGTCGTGAATGTAGCGATAGGTGTCGCGCTGATCCTTCATCAGGGCAGCAATGCGGTCCTTGCCGAACACGGGCCAGTGATGGCTGAAAAACATGACCTCACTGTCCGGGAAACGGTCAATGGCATCGTCGATATATCCGGACCAGCGATTGGCATCACGTACTTTTGCGCCACGCAGGGTGTAAAGATTGTGCAGGGTGCGGCTCATTACCTCGGCACCGCAAAAGGCTTTCTTCGCGGGCAGATAGAATGTCATTTCTGCAGGGGCTTCGGAGCCTGGCGTGTACTGGAAAATGAACTCCACACCATCCACATCCATGGTTTGCGGCGTGCGGTCGACAAGTTCGGTCGGGCGCAGGATGCCGATAGTGCCCATGGCCGGTTCCTTGCCCAAACCATTGTCGACCTTGCCGCGTTCGCTGCGCGGCAAATCGCGGCCATACATGTAAATGGCACGACGCCCCATGGCCGGGCCGGCCAGAATGTTTTCGCTGGTGGCTTCTTCCAGAAAGCCGGCAGGGGCAATCACACGCACTTTGCCGGCAGCGACGTCTTCCGGCGAGGCAATGGCGGTGGCTCCGCCAAAATGGTCAACATGACTGTGCGTGAAAATGATGGCGACCACCGGCTTGTTGCCGAGTGTCTTGCGTGCAAATGCCATGGCACGGGTGGCAGTTTCTGTTGACGTGAGCGGGTCCACCACAATCCAGCCGCTCTTGCCTTCGATGATGGACATCACGGCCAGATCGTAACCACGCAACTGGTAAACGCCGTGTGTCACCTTGTACAGGCCATGCAGGTTATTAAGCTTGGCCTGTCGCCACAGGCCGGGGTTCACGCTGCCGGGCGCATCGCCCTTGATGAACTGGTAACCGTCGGCGTCGTAGGCCACGCTGCCATCTGCTGCCATCACCTTTAACGAAGGTTCACGTGCAACCAGACCGCGCTCGGCCTCCTGCATGTCATTGCCGTCTTCCACCGGAAGTCCTGCGGCAGTGTCGGCCTGTGCCTTCGCCGTGGCACTGGTTGGCGCAGAAAATCCTGCTGCGTCTGCCCCCTCCACTTTTGGGACTTCGCGGGAGCACGCCGCCAGTGCAACGGCAAGAAAACTGATCGTCAGAATGCGCATCATCGGTGCCTATGTTGATTGTCGTGTAGTGCGAGTGGTGCGTGTCGTGATTGGGGTAACGGTTGCACTTGTGGCGGCACGGCGCGCACAGCAAAGCCTGCCTGTTGTTAAACAATAGTTGCTGCATGCGTTATAGCCTGCCCCCGCTGGCGCAATGCCGCACCGGCATGGAATCCCGGCAACATGCACCCCGTTTGCCGGGCATGGACGCAGGGAAAACCATGGACTGAATGCAGACTGCTCTTGGTACCATATTGTGTCAATTGCAAATAAAGCCATGATATATTGCGTTTAACACAATACGGTGCCAGACCATGGACCTTCGCCGACTCACCCATTTCATCGCCCTGGTGGAAGAAGGCCGCTTTGCCCCGGCAGCCGAGCGCGTTCACCTGAGTCAGGCGGCATTCAGCCGCAGTATTCAGGCGCTGGAAGAACGTGTTGGTATGCAACTGGTCGACCGCGGCCCTCACGGCATCACGCTGACGCAGGCCGGCGATGTGGTCTTGCAGCGGGCACGTGAACTGGTGTTTGACAGCAGTTGCATGATGCGGGACCTGGCACTGATGAAAACCGGTGATGCCGGCGAACTGCTGATTGGTGCCGGTCCGGTACCGGCCGCCACCATTGTTCCTTCCCTGCTGGCCGAGCTGCGCCGTCAAAGTCCCCAGGTGGTTAACCGTTTGCGCTTTGGCAAGCTGCCGCAACTGCTGCTGCAGCTGGAGGCACAGGAAATAGATGTTTGCCTGGGTGATCCACGCCAGATGTTGCGCAACGAGCATTACGCCATGGCGCCCGTCGGCAAGCAGTATGGCGGGCTGTACTGTCGTGCAGGACACCCCCTGCTGCGCAAGGGAGCCGTGCATGCAGAGGACATGGCACGTTATGGCGTTGCCCTGATCTCCACCTCCCCTCTCTTGCTGGACTCACTGGCCGCCGACTTCGGATTTTCGTCTGGCCAGGCCTTTCCGCTGGCCGTGGAATGTGACGACATTGCCATGCTGGCCCGACTGATTGCCGAGACCGATGTGCTGGGCCTGTTGCCGGACGCCGTCATCAGCCGCAACGGACCAAAACTGCGCAAGCTGCAGACATCCGGGGCGTCTCTCGTGTTTGCGGATGTGTATGCGATATGGCTGAAAGACCGCACCCTTTCCCCTGTGGCGGAGCGCGCCATCGCGCTGGCACAACAGATTGGTGCAGGCATTGAAGCGGAGTCTGCCAGGGCCGTACCGTCATCAGGCTGATACTTCCGTGCCGTCTTGTGCTCAGGCTAAGTTGCACAGGTCTGTATTGTTGCGGTGCAAAGCGTGCAGGCACGCACCATCGCAATGCAGGAATGCCACTTCCGTTTTATTGCAGCCGTCATTCATCCGCCATGCTCCGTTAACAAAACCATCATTCAGCCGCGCTATCGTGAACTTCATCACGAAATGCATGGCATCCATCCCTCATGTCATCGTGATGGCACAGGGCTTGCGTATCCTGTTTAACCCCTTCATGCCGTGCATTGCACGATTGCCAATGCAAATGGCCATTTTCAAGAAGCACATTGAATGAACCAGCCCGTCAGTTTTCCGCCCCGTAACAACCATGTGCGCGAGGAGAATGGCATGAGTATCGGTGTATCCGGCGATACGGAACTGCAAAGCCTTTACCAGGCCATCATCAGTCCCGCCCTGCAGCGCACGGTAGGCATGGAGGCGCAATTGCTTGTCAGGCGCAATGGCCGCAGCGAAGTCGCCGAAACTCTGATGCACAAGCTGCCGGAGCAACAGGTTGCCGACATGGACCGGATAGCGCTGGCGGTGCATACCCGCAATGCCCCGCCGGTACCGCATGACAATGAATGGCTGTTTTTGCCGGTACAGCCCCAGACCATCCGGCACCGCCTCTTCACGCCGGAAGAAGCGCTGCGCGAACTGACTGCCCAGGGCGTACAGCATTCACGCATTGTTCTGGAGATTACCGAAAGCGAAAAACTGGGCGACGCCGAAATCACGGACTTTGTCGCATCGTTTCGCGAGTGCGGATTTGGCATTGCCATTGATGACTTTGGTGCGGGCGCCTCCAACTACGAGCGTGTGCTGGCACTATGCCCCGACATTGTCCGGCTGGACCCGGCGCTAATCCAGAACGCAGAGCAGTCGTCACGTGCCGCCCGGCTGTTTCCCCACATGGTGTCGCTACTGCGCGAATCCGGATCACTTGTTCTGGTGGATGGCATTACCACCGAGCATCAGGCCAGGATTGCCATAGATGCCGATGCCGAACTGTTGCAGGGCAACTGGTTTGCTCCGGCCGACCGCCATCTGCCAGATACCGCAACCATCAGGGACAAGGCGGCGGCACTGATGGGTGCCGGCAAGTCCGTGATCGACAGAACCGAGTTACGGATGCGCAGCCGTTTCATGACGGTATGGAATGCCTATCGTGATGGCAGGGACCTGGGCAGCATCGTGCGTGAAATTCCGGATGTGGAAATTACCCGCGTTTACGTGATCGACAGTCAGGGATACCAGATTGGCGACACGGAACTGACACCGCATGCCCTGCAAGGCCGTCATCATCCCCTTGCCGATGCCCGTGGTGCCTGCTGGGCCCGGCGCCAGTACTTTCGCAATGCGCTGGAGCAACCGGGCCGGGTACAGATCACCCGCCCCTATCTGTCACTGACCGAGCAGCGTCTGTGCATGACCTTCTCCTGCGTGGTGATGCGGCCGGGGCTGGGTCAGGTCGTGCTGTGCATGGATGCATTACAGTCCGCTTGAGACGGTTGATCACACTTGTCGCGCTGGCAGCCCGATGGCAGGATTGCACGCAATCATCATTCTTGTTATCGGGCTATTCATGGCTTTCTCCTTTGTTGTGTCACATGCCCGGCAGGGCCTTGTTGCTGCCTTCCTCTTTCTTTCCTTGATTGTCCACGTTGTACCCGCACAGGCTGAAAGCACGCCCTATCCCTCGGTCCTGATCGACAACTTTGTCATTACCGACGTAAAAGGACTGGCCAATCCCGGCCACACGAGATCATCAAAGCCGTTTGTGGTCGACCCCGAGGGCGGCTCTGTCTGGGTAATGACCAATTATCTGGCCGAAGAAGGCGATGAAGACGCACTCAGCGTTACATCATTCGACATCATGCCGGAAGGTGTGCCCGTCCCTGCCGGCAGCAATATCGCGCGTTTTCCTGCACAGGAAATGGCCCGTTTCAAACCCGAAGAAGGACTGGCGCTGAACGTCGGTGGCAAGACCATCAAGCTGACGGACAATGTGCTGCGTGAGCTGATGACACCCGAGCAGTTTGACGAGCTTCTGAAAGCACGTGAAAGCACGAAAGGTGTGCTGCAACTGGTCCAGCTGCAGCGCTTCAACATTCCGGCTGATACCGAAACCGTGATCAGGATTGATCTGACCCGGCTGGAAAACATGAAACCACACTCGCTGGAGGTCGTGGTTGGCCAGGGCGCCGTGCCTGAAGAGCTGGTGACCTTTATGGATAAAAAGAACGGTAGCTGGTTTTATCGCAATCGGAACATGCTTGGCATAATCGGCTTTTCTTTGCTGCTGGGTGGCTGGCTGTGGCGGCGGGCACTGGGTTGAGTCGCCTCACCCAGTCCGATACACAAACCCGAGCCTGTTAAAAACTGCTGTGCCGGTCACTCATGGTCGGCACAAGAAAACTCATAAATACGCTTGCACCCATCAAGGCATAGTCAACGACTTGCGCAGGCGCGCCGGCGTTTGCCCGGTCCAGCGCTTGAAGGCGCGGTTGAACGCACTCTGCTCGGAAAACCCCAGCAACAGTGCAATATCGCCCAGCATCAGCGAACGGTCTGCCAGGTACTGACGCGCCAGTTGTTCACGGGTGCGGTCAAGCAGTTGCTGCCAGGTAAGGTCACGCTTGTCGAGGCGCCGCTGCAGCGTACGCAGGGAGACATGCAATGCATCGGCCGCGCGTTGCAGGCTGGCATTGTTTTCCGGCAGCAGCCTCAGCATCACCTGCTGCAGGGCACGGTCAAATGCATCCGAGTCCGGCAGTGCCAGCAGCAATGCTTCTGCCTGCCGGTCCAGCAAGGCGCGCAAACCCGGATCGCTGTGCGGCATGGCAATCGAAAGGTAGCTGACGGGAAAGCGCACACGCGTATAGCCA
>JBASJP010000457.1:0-4853 GCA_049655345.1 Moraxellaceae bacterium | reverse complement strand
GTGGAGTAGCCGGTCGGGCCGAGAATCACGATGTGGTGATTCTCCAGGTTCTTGTTGATGGCCTCGATGTCGACCGAGCGCACTTCGCCGGTCAGGCCGTAGTCGATGCCGTCGCGCACGCCATACGGGCGGGCGGTGATGAAGTTGCCGGAGACCGCATCGATCTTGGCGCCGAACATGGGGGAGTTGGCCAGTCCCATCGACAGCAGGGCCTCGATTTCGAGGCGGATGGAGCCGACGGCATCCATCACACAGCGCAAGGACTCGCGTGAGGTCACACGCAGGTCATTGTGGAATTCGGTGGTGAGGCCGTACTCGGCCAGGTTCTCGTCAATCTGCGGACGGGCACCATGCACCAGCACCAGACGGATGCCCAGTGAATGCAGCAGCGCGATGTCGTGCACGATGTTGTGGAAATTGTCGTGGTTGACGGCCTCGCCACCAAACAGCAGCACAAAGGTCTTGCCGCGGTGAGTGTTGATATAGGGGGCAGAGTTACGGAACCAGTGCACGTACTGTTCCGACATGGTGTCCTGAAAGGGCAGGTTGCTCACGGCGTAAGGCTCGCTGGCGGTTGGGCTCAAGGCTCCGGATTGTAGAGGAGCTGTCCGCAGGTTTACAGGCGCTGCATCAATTGTGCGCCTGAAAATCCCGGCAGCTTACAGGCAGAACTCGCGGATCAGTCCGCGCAAAACATCCACGGTCGGGCGGATGCTGTCGAGGCGGATGTATTCGTCAGGCTGGTGGGCCTGTTCGATGCCGCCGGGACCAAAGATCAGTGCATCCATGCCGAGCTCGCGAAAATAGGGTGCTTCGGTGCCGAAGGCCGCAGCCCCGGCGGTGTGGCCGGTGAGGCGCTCTGCCGCCAGCACCAGTGGCGAGCTGGCGTCGGTTTCCATGGCCGGGGTGCCGGCAAACAGCGGATCGAGCGCGATGCTGACGTTGTGACGCGGTGCCAGTGGTGCCAGCCGGGCGCGGATCTGCTGGCGCAGCTCGTCCATGACCATGCCGGGCAGCGGGCGCAGGTCGAACTGCAGTTCGCAGCGCGGGCAGATGCGGTTGGGGTTGTCGCCGCCATGTATGCAGCCCAGGTTCAGGGTGGGCACCGGCACGGTAAAGGCCGGGTTGCGGTATTTCGCCTGCAGTTCGCCACGGAAGGCCAGCAACTCGTTGATCACGCTGTTCATGGCTTCCAGTGCATTGGCACCGAGCGCCGGGTCGCTGGAGTGACCGCTGCGGCCCTCGATGATGATGCGTTCCATCATGACGCCCTTGTGCATGCGCAGGGGCTTGAGGCTGGTCGGCTCGCCAATCACGGCAAAGCGTGCGGCCGGGCGGCCGGCGTCGACCAGCGCGCGGGCGCCGGACATGGAGCACTCTTCGTCACAGGTGGCCAGAATGATGAGGGGAGCTTTCAGCGGGGTGTCGAGGAATTCGCGGGCGGCCTCGATGGCAATAGGGAAAAAGCCCTTCATGTCTGCCGTGCCCAGACCGAAGAAGCAGCCATCGGCCTCGGTCAGACGAAAGGGGTTGTGCTGCCATTTGCCCTGGTCGTAGGGCACGGTGTCGGTATGCCCGGCCAGCACCAGCCCGCCGGGGCCGCTGCCCAGCGTGGCAATCAGGTTGGCCTTGCCGGGCAGGACTTCCATGATCTCGCAGGCAAAGCCGAGATCGGTCAGCCATTCCGCAAGCTGGTCGATGACGCCGCGGTTGCTCTGGTCAAGGGCGGGGTCGGTGCAGCTTACGCTGGGGGTGGCAATCAGGGCCGCCAGCATTTGCTTGAGGTCGGGCGAGGACATACGGCGTCTCGGCAGGGATGATCAACGGGGCAATAAGCGCGGCAATGAGCGCGGAGCTATCGGCGCGGGGTAATCGGCAAGGGTAGCCCCTGCGGCGCCTGCGGCCAAGCCGCGGTATCAGCGCAGGATGATTGGCACATCGGGCAACTGGTTGGGATTGCCTTCCGGTGCCGGGAAGTGCTGTGCCAGCAGGGCATGTACCTGACGGATCAGGGTCACGCTGCCTTCCTCGAAGCGGCCGGCACGGTAGGCCGCCGTCATCTCGTCACACAGCTGGTGCCAGACCTGCGGGCCGATGGCGCCGCCGAGTCCGCGATCCGCCAGGATCTCGACCTTGTGCTCGCACAGCAGCACGTAGACCAGGATGCCGGTGTTGCCGGCCGTGTCCCAGACGCGAGACAGGCCGAAGATCTCCAGTGCCCGCGCCCGTACAGTCTTGCCCGACCAGACATCGGCCAGAAGCCAGTCGCCCTCCACCACAAAACGGATCTCGCCGTGGTGTGACTGCTCCCCTTCGTGGATGGCATGACGAATACTCTCCTGCACCATCGCTGGAAAGGCGCGGCGGGTGGCGAGCGGGGTATGCAGCAGGTGCGTTAGCAGGCGGGACATGACGGCTCCTCCGTGAGCCGATGATTCTGCCCATGTGGCGGCATTTGTCGAGCGCCTTGCGCGCCCGGCACCGCCATCCGTGTTACGGGCAGCGGTAGTCCATCTGGGTGAGCAGGTCGATGCCGCAGTCCAGGTCGCTGATCCAGTCGAGGAAACGGTTGATCATTTCCTTGCCCTGGATGGGGCTGCCATGCTGCGGCACGATCATGTCCACATCCATGCTGCGGACCATGCTGGCCCACAGGCGGATCACACGCTTGGAGCACATGTAGCGCTGGTGAAAGCCGCGCATGGTCGGGATATGCGCATCGAAGTCCTTCACCGGGTTGGCGGCGTCATCCACCATTGAGGCGCCCATGTCACCGGAAAACAGGATTTTCGAGACCGGATCGTAGAACTGGAAATTGCCCACCGAGTGCAGGAAGTGCGCCGGTACGGCCTTGAGTACGCTGTCGCCCAGCGGAATGAGCCCGCCCCTGTCCGGCAGCTCCATCAGGCGGTCCGTCACCTCTTCATTCATGCGGTCGGTGATGAAGGCCGAGGCAAGGTGTGGCAGGAAGCGTGCCCACAGCTTGGAGGCAACGATGGTGGCACGGGTATGCATCAGCCAGCGCGGCATCGAGGAGATGATGTCCGGGTCCTGATGGGAGGCAATCACATAGTCCAGGTCCTGCAGCTTCACATGCTTGCTGAGCTCGATGGTGAGCGGGGTATAGGTGAGGTCTCCGCCCGGATCAATCACGGCGGCATGGCCCTTGTGCACGATCAGGAACTGGTTGGACTGGACGCCATCGCCCTTGACCAGCGACGAAAACGATATGCATTTATGGTCCGCATTTTCGAACAGGATATGTGCGGCAGAGAGTGGTGGTGAATAATTCATAGGGGATGTTCACGGGTATTGGGGGCGGACCGGATTCTGGAGCGGGCGTGCCAGTTTCACGATGATGCAGGTCAACCGGGGCGGAGAAACCCTTCCGAGGGAGGGGTTAATTTCGTCGGCAAGAGGATCTGTCTGACGAGTGGTGCTTGGCAGCGATGAGCGGCTGGATGTTCAATGAACTTGCGCCGGCGGACATGAAGTCACAGCCAATGCCGGTCAGGAGGACTCATGCGCCAGCTATACCGATTCAGGGAAGACCGTCTCCCTTCTTTTATCGTTCTCGCCATTTTTGCTGTGCAGCTGGCCACCTTCTTCCTGGTTGATTCACTGTGGGTGGTGGCGGCCGTCATGCTCGGCCTGCTGTCCATGTCGGCCATGCCCGGCTCCATTTCCCATAATCACCATCATGTCCCTACGTTTACCCGGCCGTGGATGAACCGGATTTACGAGGTCATCCTGTTCCTGGAAGTCGGTATCCCGCCCTACGCCTGGACCATTCACCACAATCTGGGCCATCACAAGGACTACCTGGATCAGGAGAAGGACCCGGCCAACTGGCGCCAGGCGGATGGCAGTGTCATGTCGCGCATCCGTTATGACGTGGTGGGTTCGCTGCGCATCTACCCGGAAATCTGGCGGATTGGCCGTGACTATCCCGAGCTGTTCCGCCGCTTCAAGCTGTGGGGCTCGGTGAGTCTGGTGGTGCTGGGCGTGTTTGTGGCACTGGATCCGGTGAAGGCCCTGCTGCTGTTTGTGGTGCCGATGCCGATCATGTATCTGGGCCTGCTCGACAATACCTACATGCAGCATTCCGATCTGGATACCAGCTCGCACCTGACGGCCTCGCGCAATACCACCAGCCGTCTCTACAACCTGATTTCATGGAATCTGGGCTATCACACCGCGCACCATCTCAAGCCTTCTGTGCACTGGAGCCGCCTGCCGGCACTGGATGCCACGCTGGCGGCGCGCATGCCCGAAGGCGTGCGCTGTGAGTCGGTGTTGCTGTCGGCATGCACCTACCGGCATTCCCGTGATGGCGCGGTGCCTGCTGCCGAGGTCATCCCGCTGATGCATGCTGCAAGGGAGTGGGAAGACCAGATGCCCGATGCCATCCGTAGCGTGTCCTGATCCCGGTCACGCAATCCATACCCCTTGCCGCTTGTGAGGCAGGAGTGAGGCCGCTACTGTAGCGGCCTCACTGTTTTTTGGGGATCTGCGATGGTTTACCAGATGCTGCTGCGTCTGCTGCTGAGTGCCTGTGGACTGGGGCTGGCCGATTACCTGCTGGATGGCGTGAGCTTTACGCAGTACAGCACCCTGTTCTGGGCGGCACTGCTACTGGGTATGGCCAACGTCTTTGTGCGGCCTCTGCTGATTTTCTTCACGTTACCGATCACGGTGCTCACGCTGGGGTTTTTCCTGCTGGTGATCAATGCGGCTGTCTTTGGTCTGGTGGCCTGGCTGCTGCCGGGTTTTTCGCTGGCGGGTTTCTGGTCTGCACTTGGCGCCTGGGCCATTGTGGCGCTGATGCATGCCGTGGGTTCGTTGCTGATGGG
>JBASJP010000456.1:0-7595 GCA_049655345.1 Moraxellaceae bacterium | reverse complement strand
GCCGTCCTGGCCGCCGCCGTGGTGCTGCCGGCACTGGCCGCCACACCGTACGACAAGCCTGGCTTTGTCACCAAGGTCGAGGATGGCCGTCTGTGGGTTTTCAAGGAAGGCAGCAAGGAGCTGGAGCAGTTTGAACAGCATGGCGAGCCGACCATCAACGTGTCGCGCATTGGCGAAGGCCCGGAAGGCATGACGCTGAAGGCACCGAGCAATGAGGTCATCGACGCCTACATGGCGACAAAGTAAGTACTTGCAAACCCCAAGGGGCTTGCAAACAAGAACTGCCTTTGTGCAGTTCGCCACGGCCTGAAATTGAAATATTACTGTCATATTTGACTACTATCATTCAGCCAGCGCCAAAGAACCCTCTTTTGGAGAGTCTCATGAAGATGAATCACCTTGTTGCAGCACTGGGCCTTAGTCTTGGTCTGGTGGCCTCGGCACAGGCGACGGTAGATCCGAAGCTGCCTGTGTATGAAAAGACCTCCGGTATCTCCGGCAGCCTGTCGAGCGTTGGCTCCGATACCCTGAACAACCTGATGACGTTCTGGGCAGAAGGGTTCAAGAAGCAGTACCCGAACGTGAACATCCAGATCCAGGGTGCCGGTTCGTCGACAGCACCACCTGCGCTGGAGCAGGGCACGGCCAATCTTGGCCCCATGTCCCGCACCATGAAGGACGCGGAAATCCAGGCGTTTGAAAAGAAATATGGCTACAAGCCGACTGCCGTCCCGGTTGCCGTGGATGCGCTGGCCGTGTTCGTGCACAAGGACAACCCCATCAAGGGCATGTCGATGCCGCTGGTCGATGCCGTGTTCTCGTCCACCCGCAAGTGCGGCATGGAAAAGAACGTGACCAAGTGGGGCCAGGCCGGCCTGACCGGTGCCTGGGCCAATCGCGACCTGCAGCTTTATGGCCGTAACTCGGTGTCGGGCACGTACGGTTATTTCAAGGAGCACGCCCTGTGCAAGGGTGACTTCAAGAACAACGTGAACGAGCAGCCGGGTTCCGCCTCGGTGGTACAGTCGGTTGCCACCTCAATCAACGGTATCGGCTATTCTGGTATTGGCTACAAGACTTCCGGTGTGCGTGCCGTGCCCCTGAAGGGTTCGGATGGCGAGTTTCACGAAGCCAACGAGAAGAATGCCCTGAGCGGCAAGTACCCGCTGGCACGTTTCCTCTATGTCTACGTGAACAAGGCACCGAACAAGCCGCTGCGCCCGGTGGATGCCGAGTTCCTGAAGCTGGTCCTGTCAAAGCAGGGTCAGGAAATTGTGGAGAAGGACGGCTATATTCCGATGCCGGCCTCGGAAGTAAAGAAGATACGTACCAAGCTGGGCCTGTAAGGCTGGCGAGGTCGGGAGAAAAGGGGCTCATGCCCCTTTTTTCTCGGCCCTTTTTTTCGGTCTAGCGCTGTCACATTTCGGTCACAAATGCGAGAGCACTGGGTCGGGCATGAGCGGCTGAACGCTGTGCGATTTCTGAACTGAATTTTTACAGGACACTGTCCATGTCACACAACATCGAATCGGTCATGCCCTCTGCCAAAGAAATGGCAACGATGGCACGTCGTCGCCGGATCAAGGATCGTCTGGCCAATATCACCATCGGCTTTGGTGGCGTGTTTGTGATTGTCGCCATTGCGCTCATTTTCTTTTATCTGCTGTTCGAGGTCTGGCCCCTGTTTGACCAGGGCAAGTTCGAGCAGGCCCGTCGCTATGAGGCGACCGAGCCGAAGGCGGCGTGGGTGGACATGGATGAATACAACTCCACCGGCATGCGCCTGCTGCCAACGGGAGAGCTGCAGTTTTTCAAGGTCAGTGATGGCAGTGAAATCCGCCGTCAGGCCCTGCCTGTGCCCGCTGGTGTGACCGTGGTGAGTGTGCAGCGTGCAGCAGTCACAACCGGTATTGTCGGTCTGGGCCTGTCCAATGGTCAGGTGCTGGTGCTGGCACCGGATTATGGCGTGGAATACGGTGTCAATGATGTGCGCACCATTGTGCCCGGTGTGCGGTTTCCGTATGGCGAAACCCCGGTGGTGGTGGACGACAGTGGCCAGCCCGCCCGTCATTTTGCCTTGCGCGGTGGCGATGACGCGCTGAAGGTACTTGGCATCAACACCGGGCGTCTGGTGTGGTCCGGTTACGAGAAAAAGCGTGAAGAGGGTGCGGAGGCTGAGGTTGCGCTTGGCCTGACCAGTGAGGCCGAGGAAGACAGTGGCCCCAGGATGTTTGTCCGTACCTCGGAAACGGTGATTGATGTGCCGGCAGCATCGGTGCGTGATGTGATCATTGGCCAGGATGCACGCTGGGCATATGTGTTGTCGGGCAACAGCCAGATGACCGTTCTCTCCATGAAAGACGAAGGACCGGCGGTGTACCAGCAGTTGCCGCTGACACGCAGCAGCGAACAGGTAACGGCACTGGCCGCACTACAGGGCAATATTTCCCTGCTGGTGGGTGACAACCATGGTCGTGTTGCACAGTGGTTTCTGGTGCGCGACAAGCATGCCGAGGTCGATGCCTTCAGCCTGCAGAAAATTCGCGAATTCACGCTGGGTGATGCGCCCGTCACGGCCATCGTGCCCGAAGCCAAGCGCAAGGGCTTTGTTGCTGGCGATGAAAAAGGCCGTGTCGGATATTTCTTCACCACCTCCGAGCGCAGCCTGGGCGTGCATCAGGCAGCCGATGCACCCATCCGCTCGCTGGCGGTATCGGCACGTTCCGAAGGCGTTTATGTGCAAAGCGACAAGGGTGCCAGTTTCTGGAGCATGCATGCCGAGCACCCCGACATTTCCATGAAGTCGGCGTGGGGCAAGGTGTGGTACGAGTCCTACGAGGAGCCCGGCTACACCTGGCAGTCCACCTCAGGCAACTCCGATTTTGAAGGCAAGATGTCGCTGGTGCCATTGACGTTCGGCACGCTCAAGGCGGCGTTTTATGCGATGTTGCTGGCAGCACCACTGGCCATCTGTGGCGCCATGTATACCGCCGTGTTCATGGCACCGGGCCTGCGCCGCAAGGTGAAGCCGGCAGTGGAATTGATGCAGGCGCTGCCCACCGTGATTCTCGGTTTTCTCGCCGGTCTGTGGCTGGCACCAACCATTGAAGGCAGCCTGCCTGGTATTTTCAGCCTGCTCATTGTCACGCCGCTCATCATTCTTGGCTGTGGTTTTGCCTGGTCGCAGCTGTCCATTGAAAAGCGCAGCATCCTGCCGGATGGCTGGGCACCGATTGTGCTGGTGGTGCCGGTGCTGCTCGGTGGCTGGCTTTCATTCGAGCTTTCACGGCCGATGGAAATTGCCTTCTTTGGTGGCGACATCCGGCACTGGCTGCAGGCAGAAACCGGTCTTGGCTTTGATCAGCGCAATGCCCTTATCGTTGGACTCACCATGGGCTTTGCCGTGATCGCGCCGATTTTCTCGATTGCAGAAGACGCGCTGTTTGCGGTGCCGCGTCATCTCACCAATGGTTCACTGGCGCTTGGTGCCACGCAGTGGCAGACGCTCACCCGCGTGGTGTTGCCGACAGCATCGCCCGGCATCTTTTCGGCACTGATGATCGGCTTTGGTCGTGCCGTGGGTGAAACCATGATTGTGCTGATGGCCACCGGCAACACGGCCGTCATGGAATGGAACATTTTCGAGGGCATGCGCACGCTGTCGGCCAACGTGGCCGTGGAGATGGGTGAGGCCGAAGTGGGCTCCACGCATTTCCGTGTGCTGTTCCTGTCGGCGCTGGTGCTGTTCGTGCTGACCTTTGTCCTCAATACCGCTGCTGAAGTCGTGCGCAATCGCTTGCGTAAGAAATACGGCACGCTCTGAGCGGATCACGGAGAACTGACTGATGAAATTGCGCGAATACTTCAAGTCCGGTGATGCGTGGGTCTGGTTGAATGCCGGGACAGTCACGATCTCCCTGATCATGGTGGTCGGCATTCTGGGCCTGATTGCCGTGCGTGGTCTGGGGCATTTCTGGCCGGCAGACGTAATGCAGGCCAGCTATACGGAAATGGACGGCAGCAAGAAGACCCTGATTGCCGAGCTTTATGATGAAAAAATCGATACGGCGGCGCGCTTGCGCGAGTCCGGTGTCGAGATACCGGCTGCGGTACAGACCGTGACGCGTTACTCGCTCAAGGTGGGTAACCGCGACCTGGGCGGCGCTGACTTCAAGTGGGTGTTTGCCGATCGTCTGGCAGACATCCGGTATCCGGCCGATATCGTGGCACTGGAGCGCTATGAATGGGGCAGCTTTTTTGGACGCCTGAAGGAAGTCCGGCAGTCCGGTGAAGTGGTGGCGACAGGCGACAAGGCATGGGATGCCTTGCAGGATCGTATTGATCGTGCCGGTGAGCTGCGCGAACAGGCCGCCGAACTGGAGAAAGGTGATGTCGGCCGTATCAACTACGCACTGGACGAGCTGCGCCTTGAAGAGCGCCGTCTGGTGCTGCGCAATGCACTGACCGAGGCGGATACGGCGCGTATTTCATCAGCCAAGGCCGTGCATGAAAAAGAATATGAAGGTGTTCGTCTCAAGCTGGAAGCGCTGGTGACCGATGCTGCGCGTGACTCGGCTGTGTTTGTGGCGGCTGACGGCACCGAAAAGGAAATCACCCTCGACAAGATTGTGGCGGCCAACAAGCCCAACGACATGGGCGTCATCAGCAAGCTGGGCACGTATTTCCATAATGTCTGGATGTTTCTCTCCGGCGATCCGCGTGAAGCAAATACGGAAGGCGGTGTGTTCCCGGCGATTTTCGGCACCGTGCTCATGGTGCTGATGATGACCGTGCTGGTGACACCGCTGGGTGTGATCGCCGCCATCTACCTGCGCGAGTATGCCAATCAGGGGCTGGTCACGCAGACCGTGCGCATTGCCGTGAACAATCTGGCCGGCGTGCCCTCGATTGTGTATGGCGTCTTCGGTCTGGGTTTCTTTGTCTACTTTGTTGGCGGTGCCATGGACCGGGCACTGTATCCGGAAGCGGCACCTTCGCCGGTGTTCGGTACGCCCGGCCTGCTGTGGGCCTCCATTACGCTGGCGCTGCTGACCTTGCCGGTGGTGATTGTGGCGACAGAAGAAGGCCTGGCCCGTATTCCGCGCGCACTCAAGGAAGGCTCGCTGGCGCTGGGCGCCACCAAGGCCGAAACCCTGTGGCGCGTGGTGTTGCCGATGGCAACGCCGTCCATCATGACCGGTGTGATTCTGGCGATTGCCCGTGCCGCGGGTGAAGTGGCGCCGCTGATGCTGGTGGGCGTGGTAAAGCTGGCGCCTAACCTGCCGCTCGATCTGAATGCACCGTTCCTGCATCTGGAACGCAAGTTCATGCATCTGGGCTTTCATATCTATGACGTCGGCTTTCAGAGCCCCAACGTCGAGGCAGCCCGCCCGCTGGTCTATGCCACGGCCTTCCTGCTGGTGCTGGTGGTGGCGGCCCTGAACCTTTCAGCGGTAGGCCTGCGCAATCGCCTGCGCGAAAAGTACAAATCACTGGAGTCCTGATGCCTGTCGATTGGACAGATGCCAGGAAGCCGAACAGAATCGGGACATCACTATGAGCTTCGACATGGAAACTACAGCCGTGAACGAATCAGAAAAGACCACTCCGGTGGCAGAAGAACACCACTCCCACGGCGTGAACATGAGCACGCTGGGCCGGGCAGACCGTCATCACAGGCTGGGTGAAGAGCCGGTTTGTCTGGAGGCAAAAAACCTGCAGCTGTTCTACGGCGACAAGCAGGCGCTGTTCGACATCAGCATGAAAATTCCGCGCAACCGTGCGACGGCCTTCATCGGCCCGTCTGGTTGCGGCAAGTCGACCCTGTTGCGCACTTTCAATCGCATGAACGACCTGATTGACGGTTGCCGTGTGGAAGGCGAGATCGAGCTTGATGGCACGAATGTTTTCGACAGGAGCGTCGACATCACCAACCTGCGCCGTCGTGTCGGCATGGTGTTCCAGAAGGCAAATCCCTTCCCGAAGTCGATTTATGAAAACGTGGCTTACGGCCTGCGCCTGCAGGGCGTGAACAACAAGCGCGTGCTGGATGATGTGGTGGAGGCCTCGCTGAAAGGCGCGGCACTGTGGAATGAGGCCAAGGATCGCCTGCATGATTCCGCACTGGGTCTTTCGGGCGGCCAGCAGCAGCGATTGTGCATTGCCCGTGCCATTGCGGTGCAGCCGGAAGTGCTGTTGCTCGACGAGCCCTGTTCTGCACTGGATCCGATTTCCACGCTAAAGATCGAAGAGCTGATTCATGAGCTCAAGGAAAAATTTACCATCGTGATCGTGACGCACAACATGCAGCAGGCCGCCCGTGTGTCCGATTACACGGCGTTCATGTACCTGGGCAAGCTGATCGAGTACGGCGACACCGACACCCTGTTCACCAATCCTGGCAACAAGCAGACGGAAGATTACATCACCGGCCGCTACGGTTGAGTTATTAACCCGGATGCCACCGGGCGGCGTTCTCTTCCGCTACGGGTTTGTTTGATTGGTTTTGAAAAAGATTCTGGCAGGCGAAGGAGCCGGCAACATGGTCAAGAAAGACGATTATACCCAGCACATTTCGGCACAGTTCAATACCGAGCTGGAAGACATTCGCAGCAACTTCCTGGCCATGGGCGGCATGGTGGAAAAGCAGGTGGTGGATGCCATCACGTCACTGCTGGAGGCTGATTCTCGCCTGGCAGAAAAAGTGCAGGCGGCAGACAAGCAGATAAACCAGATGGAACGCCAGATTGACGAAGAGCTGGTGCGCATTCTGGCGCGCCGACAGCCTGCTGCGTCGGATCTTCGCTTCATCATCGCCATTGGCAAGTCCATTACCGATCTTGAGCGCATCGGCGACGAGGCGGCCAAGGTGGCGCGTTACGCACTGGCACTGGCGGAAGAAGGTGAATCGCCACGCGGTTATGTCGAGTCGCGCCACATTGGCAACCAGGTGCGCGCCATGGTGCATGATGCACTGGATGCCTTTGCGCGTTTTGATGCCGATCTGGCGTTCCGCGTGATGCAGGATGACAGTGCCATCGATACGGAATACAAGACCTCCCTGCGTGCACTGATGACCTACATGATGGAAGACCCGCGCTCCATTTCGCGCGTGCTGAATGTGATGTGGGTGTTGCGCTCGCTGGAGCGTATCGGCGATCACGCCCGCAACATCTCCGAGCAGCTGATCTGTCTGGTCAAGGGCTCGGATGTGCGCCACACCAGCTATGAGGAAATCGAGCGCAAGCTGCAGCAGGACAACTGATGCTTCTTGCGGCAAGTGCCCAATAAAAAACCGCGCAGATGCGCGGTTTTTTATTGCCATCTGACAGGCCTAGCCCATCAGGTGATTCGTATACTGCTCGCGCAGTGGCACCTTGTGCAGCTTGCCGGTGGCGGTGTGCGGCAGGTCGGCCACAAAGATCACGTCATCCGGTGTCCAGAACTTGGCGATGTGCTGGCCGACATAGGCAAGCACGTCTTCCTTGGTGGCGGATGCGCCTTCTTTCAGCACGATCAGCAGCAACGGGCGCTCATCCCACTTTGGATGTGGCACGCCGATCACGCAGGCTTCCTTCACGGCAGGATGCCCCACG
>JBASJP010000455.1:0-3630 GCA_049655345.1 Moraxellaceae bacterium | reverse complement strand
GAGTCTCTACAATATCCGACGATTTTAGTGGGCTAAATAGTTGACTGATTTAGTAGGAATTGTCAGACTGAAGCCATCAAACTGAACCCTCAGCGGGGATGAGAGTCATGCGCCTGACCACCAAGGGACGTTATGCCGTGACGGCAATGCTGGATCTGGCCCTGAATGCACAGCAGGGGCCGGTCAGCTTGGCAGACATTTCGGAGCGCCAGTCCATCTCGGTGTCTTACCTGGAGCAGCTGTTTGCCAAGTTGCGCAAGGGTGGGCTGGTTGCCAGCATGCGCGGCCCCGGTGGCGGTTACCAGCTGGCCCGTGGCAGTCACGAGATCTATGTGGCGGAAATCATCGACGCAGTGGATGAGCGGGTGGATGCCACGCGCTGTGGCGGTCAGGGCGATTGCCAGCAGGGCGTCACCTGCCTGACGCATGAGCTGTGGAGTGATCTCAGCAATCAGCTGCATGCCTTCCTTGAGTCCATCAACCTGCAGGAACTGGTGGATCGCCGAGAGGTCCGTGTAGTGGCGCTGCGTCAGAGTCAGTTGCAGCGCACACGTCAGGAAAATGCAGGCATCACGACAACGAATTGAATGTGGCTTGGTACATCCCAGCCAAGAGCCAGGTGAAGCAAATGAAACGACCGATCTATCTGGATTATTCCGCCACAACGCCGGCTGATCCGCGCGTTGCCGAAAAAATGATGGCGTGCCTGACGCCGGAAGGTAATTTCGGTAATCCGGCCTCGCGCTCGCATGTGTATGGCTGGCATGCCGAAGAGGCAGTGGAAACGGCTCGTCGCCAGGTGGCAGATCTGGTCAATGCCGATCCGCGCGAGATTGTCTGGACGTCTGGCGCCACCGAGTCTGACAACCTGGCCATCAAGGGCGCAGCCCATTTCTATCAGGGCAAGGGAAAGCACATTGTCACCTCGAAGATCGAGCACAAGGCGGTCCTGGATACCTGCCGCCAGCTTGAGCGCGAAGGCTTCGAAGTGACCTATCTCGATCCGGAACAAGGCTCTGGCCTGATTCGTCCGGAGGCTGTGGCCGCAGCCCTGCGCGATGACACGATCCTGGTCTCGCTCATGCACGTGAACAATGAAATCGGCACGATTACCGATATTGCAGCGATTGGCGAGATCACCCGTGCCCGTGGCATCCTGTTTCATGTCGACGCTGCCCAGAGCACCGGCAAGGTTGATATTGATCTGGAAAATACCAAGGTCGACCTGATGAGTTTCTCTGCCCACAAGACCTATGGTCCCAAGGGCATCGGTGCACTGTACGTGCAGCGCAAACCGCGTGTGCGTCTGGAAGCGCAGATGCATGGTGGCGGGCATGAGCGCGGTTTCCGTTCCGGCACGCTGGCCACGCACCAGATTGTTGGCATGGGTGAGGCCTTCCGCATTGCGAAGGAAGAAATGCATGTCGAGAACGAGCGTCTGCGGGCGTTGCGTGACCGTCTGTGGAAGGGGCTCGAAGGTCTTGAGCAGGTATTCGTGAATGGCGACTTTGATGCCCGCGTGCCGCACAACCTGAATGTCAGCTTCAACTTTGTCGAGGGCGAGTCGCTGATCATGGCGCTCAAGGATCTGGCGGTATCGTCAGGTTCTGCCTGTACCTCGGCCAGTCTCGAGCCGTCCTATGTCCTGCGTGCCCTTGGCCTGAACGATGAAATGGCGCACAGCTCCATACGCTTCAGCATCGGCCGCTTTACGACCGAGGCGGATATTGATCATGTGATCGGCCACGCCAGCCAGGCGGTCAATCGTCTGCGCGAGCTGTCCCCGCTCTGGGACATGTACAAGGACGGCGTTGATCTGAATACCGTGGAGTGGGTGGCGCACTGACGCGTCCCTGCCTTACGTCACGAATTCCGGAGGTGAGTGGAAATGGCTTACAGCGAAAAGGTTATTGATCACTACGAGAATCCCCGCAATGTGGGCAAGCTCGACAAGAATGATGCGAGCGTCGGTACCGGCATGGTCGGTGCGCCAGCCTGTGGTGACGTCATGCAGCTGCAGATCAAGGTCAGTGATGACGGTATCATTCAGGATGCGCGCTTCAAGACCTATGGCTGTGGCTCGGCCATTGCCTCCAGTTCACTCGTTACCGAGTGGGTGAAGGGCAAGTCACTGGACGAGGCCATGGGCATCAGGAATACCCAGATTGCCGAAGAACTGGCGTTGCCTCCGGTGAAGATTCACTGCTCCGTGCTGGCAGAGGATGCCATCAAGGCCGCCGTTGCCGACTACCGCAAGAAGCACGAGGTCTGACATGGCCATTACCCTTTCCGAGGCAGCCGCACAGCATGTCAGCGACTTCCTGGCCAATCGAGGCAAGGGCATGGGCATCCGGGTCGGTGTGAAAACGTCCGGGTGCTCCGGTCTGGCATATGTGCTGGAGTTTGTTGATGACGTGGAACCCGAGGATCAGGTGTTTACGTCGCATGGCGTGAATGTGATTGTTGATCCGAAGAGCCTGGCGTATCTGGATGGCACCGAGATGGATTTCGTGAAGGAAGGCCTCAATGAGGGCTTCAAGTTCACGAATCCCAACCAGAAAGGCGAGTGCGGCTGCGGCGAATCCTTCACCGTGTAAGTACTGCGCTGAGCAGTTGATTGCCCCGGCATCAACTGCTGTTTGCCTGATGTAGACTTCGTGTCTCAGCCGCCTCCGCGTCTTGCGGCCCACACTGACCATGTTTCATCAGGGCCGGTGTTGGCGGGAAAACCGTATTTGAGTCGCCGAGAGCACTGTGTCCTCCATCACTGACTACTTCCTTCTGTTTGATATCCCCCGCCGCTACGATATTGATCTCGTGGCCCTGCAGCCGCGCTATCGTGAATTGCAGCGCCAGTTTCATCCTGACCGCTTTGCCGCCGAGGCGGCCGATGTGCAACGTGTGGCAGTGCAGCGGGCAGCAGATATCAACGCAGGCTTCACGGTGCTGAAAGACCCCGTGCAGCGCGCGCGGCATTTGCTGGAACTGGAAGGGCATCCGTTGAATATCGAATCGACAACGGTGTCCGATACCGACTTCCTGATGGCGCAGATGGAGTTGCGTGAGCAACTGGAAGAAGCGGAAACGCTGGAGCAGATGGCGGCGTTGCGCGTCGAGGCAGAGGACTGGCTGGATAATCTGGGTCGCGAGTTTGCAATCGATCAGCGTGAGGCTGACTGGGCCGAGGCAACAGATACGGTTCGCAAGATGCAGTTCATGAGCCGGTTTATCGAAGAGGTCCGGCAGCAGGAAGCCCGGCTTGAAGATGATGATTATGACGAGGATCTCGACTGATGGCGCTGCTTCAGATAGCTGAACCGGGTCAAAGCACGGCCCCTCACCAGCGTCGTCTGGCGGTCGGTATTGATCTGGGGACCACCAACTCGCTGGTGGCCACCGTGCAGAGCGGCAAAGCCAGAACCATTCCGGATGCGGATGGTCGTCATTTGCTCCCTTCGGTAGTGCGTTATTTCCAGGACGGTGAACGTCGCGTTGGCCATGAGGCCAAGTCGGCAGCGTCCAGCGACCCGCTCAATACGATTGCTTCCGTCAAGCGGCTGATGGGCCGTGGTCTGGCAGATGTAAAACGTCTGGCCGGTGAGTTGCCTTACCGGTTTGCCGGTGGCGACA
>JBASJP010000454.1:0-15122 GCA_049655345.1 Moraxellaceae bacterium | reverse complement strand
ACATCGTGCGTAAAGGCGGTGTACGTCTGGTCGGCCCGAATTGCCCGGGTGTGATTACCCCGGGTGAGTGCAAGATCGGCATCATGCCGGGCAACATTCATATGCCAGGCAAGGTTGGCATTGTGTCGCGTTCAGGCACACTGACGTATGAAGCAGTGCACCAGACAACCGCACTTGGTTTTGGTCAGTCGACCTGTATCGGTATTGGTGGTGATCCTATCCCGGGCACAACCTTTATTGATGCGCTGCAGCTTTTCCAGGATGATCCACAGACCGAAGCCATCATCATGGTGGGTGAAATCGGTGGTAGCGCAGAAGAAGAGGCTGCTGCGTTCATCAAGGCCAATGTGACCAAGCCAGTGGTGTCCTATATTGCTGGTGTGACAGCTCCTGCTGGCAAGCGCATGGGTCATGCTGGTGCGATCATTTCCGGTGGCAAGGGTACCGCAGACGAGAAGTTTGCTGCACTGGAAGCTGCTGGTGTGAAGACAGTGAAGAACCCTGCCGAAATGGGCAAGGCACTTGCTGAGCTCACTGGCTGGAAGTAATCATCCAGTGAAATAAAAAAGGCCGCTATGCGGCCTTTTTTATTGGTTTTTTCAAGATTGAGGCCATTCGCGCGATGACGTGTATGACTCCAATCGTCTGTTTTTAAAGCTTTGCGGCCAGTTCAGATCCTTCCTTGATGGCGCGTTTTGCATCCACTTCACCGGCCATCTTGGCGCCGCCAATGACATGGAAGCGCTTGTCAGTGATCTTGCCTTCGCTGTCCGTGGGCAGCAGATCGCGAACGGACTCCTGACCGGCGCAAAGTATCACATTGTCGACGTCCAGAACCTGTTCTTCGTCCCCGACACGGATGTGCAGACCGAGATCATCCACTTTCAGGTATTCCACGCCGCCCATCATCTTCACCTGATGATGCTGAAGCGCAAGACGATGTACCCAGCCGGTAGTTTTGCCAGGGCCCTGGCCCATTTTCTTGCCATGCTTGCGCTGAAGTAGCCAAATCTGGCGCAAAGGCTGTTCGCGCTTGGGCGGGCGCAAGCCTCCGGCTTCGCTGACCGAAAGATCAACGCCCCACTCATCAAGCCAGTTTTCCAGCGGCTGGGGCGAATGCTCTGCCAGCAGGAATTCACTCACATCGATACCAATGCCACCGGCACCAATCACGGCAACCTTATTCCCTACCTTTGCGCCGTGACGCAGAACATCCGGGTAGCTCAGTACTTTTGGATGGTCAATGCCAGGTATCTTCGGGGTGCGTGGTGCAACACCTGTTGCAATGACGATTTCATCAAAGCCGGCCTTGTTCAGGTCGGCAGCATTTACCTTCTGGTTCTGTTGCAGCTTTACTCCGGTTTTCTTTACCTGATTACGGAAGTATCGAACGGTTTCGCGAAACTCCTCCTTGCCAGGCACATTCATGGCCATGGTGAACTGGCCGCCAATATCGTCACTCCCTTCAAACAGGGTTACGTCATGGCCGCGCTCGGCCGCAACCGTTGCGCAGGACAGGCCGGCCATGCCACCACCCACCACGGCAATCTTTTTCGGCCGATTGGTTTTGACGTAGACGAGCTCGGTTTCAAAGCATGCCTGCGGGTTCACCAGACAGGTAGAACGCTTCATCGAGAAAGTCTGGTCCAGACAACCCTGGTTGCAGGCGATGCAGGTGTTTATTTCTTCTGCTTTACCGGCGGCTGCCTTGTTGACGAAGTGTGCATCTGCCAGCAGGGGACGGGCCATGGAGATAAGGTCGGCATCACCACTGGCGACAATTGATTCGCCATCTTCCGGCATGTTGATGCGGTTGGAGGCCATCACGGGAATCGACAGCTCTTGTTTGATGCGCTTGGTCACATCACGGAAAGCAGCACGAGGAACCGACGTCACGATTGTGGGAATGCGGGCTTCATGCCAGCCAATGCCCGTATTCAGCAGGGTAATGCCAGCCGATTCCAGCGCCTTGTCAATCGTCACGATTTCGTCGCAGGTGTTGCCGCCATCAACGAGATCAATGAGAGACAGTCGGTAGGCAATAATGAAGTTCTTGCCGACTTCCTTGCGAACTTTTTTGACAATTTCCAGAGGCAGGCGCATGCGGTTTTCAAGGCTGCCGCCCCACTGGTCATTGCGCTTGTTGGTGCGAGAGCAAATGAACTGGTTGAGCAGGTAGCCTTCGCTACCCATGATCTCAACGCCATCGTAGTTTGCCAGCTTGGCCAGTTTTGCGCAGCGGCCATAATCACGGATGGTTTTAATGATTTCACTTTCTTTCATTGCGCGCGGCTTGAACATCGAGATCGGGGATTTGATGTTCGAGGCAGACACGGCAAAGGGGTGATAGCCATAGCGGCCGGCATGCAGGATCTGCATCAGGATCTTGCCGCCTTCCTGGTGCACCGCACTGGTGACACGGCGGTGATTGATAACGTCACCGTAATGACTCATCGTGCCGCCAAATGGCAGCAGCCAACCCTGGCGATTTGGCGATATGCCACCCGTAATCAGGAGGCCGGTGCCACCACGTGCACGTTCAGCAAAGTACGCTGCAAGCTTGCCATAATTGTAAAAGCGGTCTTCGAGGCCGGTATGCATGGAACCCATCACCACGCGGTTCTTGAGCTGGGTGAATCCCAGGTCCAGAGGCTTGAGCAGGTTGGGGTAGTGGCTGGTCATCACGAACTCCTCGAAATGCCCTTAATGGGCGTGTAAACTTAACGGCGTTAAGATACCCGGGATCAGAATAATGTCAACACGTCAGGAGCCTGCCACCAAGGCTTATCATCATGGCGACCTCAGGCGACGGCTGGTTGAGGAGGCCATTCTCATGCTTCGGGAGGGCGGACTTGCTTCGCTTAGCCTGCGGCGTCTGGCTGAGCGTGTCGGGGTGTCGCAGACGGCGTTGTACCACCATTTTCAGGACAAGCAGGATCTGCTGTGTGCCATGGGGGAGGAGGGAATCAGCCGTTTTGATGCAGCTCTGCGTCAGGATGAGTCGTCCGGACAGGCTCCCGAGGTACGCTTTGAGCACTTCGTTACCGCCTACGTCAGGTTTGCACTGGCCTACCCGGAGCTCTATGAGCTGATGTTTGGTCGCACCACCTGGAAGGGGGGCACAACTGCATCCTTTGAACATGCCGCCAGAAGCTCGTTTCGTTCGTATGCGGAAATGGTGGCCAGTCTGCAGCAGTCCGGACAGTTATCGTCGGACCTCAATGCCCTGCGACTCGCCCAGGTGTTATGGGGTACCTTGCACGGCTTGTGCTGCATGCACAATGACGGCTTGTTGTTCAGCCCGAAGGATGTCGAAGAAATCAGTCGCTACGCGCTCTGGCTGGTCAGAAACATGCGCCCGGATGGCGCTGGCAAGGATTGAGGGCAAAAAAAACGCCCGCCGTAGGCGAGCGTAGCTAGCTCAATGAGGGGGGATGACAGCGGGTGTCCGGGACACCTTTAACCACGAATACATGAGACCGATACCGTTAGTTCAGCGCAATAACGTTTGGGGGACTGAGGAGGCGCCCCGAACATGTCGACTAGCGACTGGTCATCTGTGGTTTCCGCTGTCTCTGCGAATCAAAGGCCTGATCATCACGATCAGGTTCGCAGGAGCTAGCATTGGCTAAATGTAGCACAAGCGTACCAGTTTGCCAGTGCCATTGTCTGACAATGTACCTTCCCGGATGACTGGTGGGTTAGGGCGGTGCCTGTTTTACCAACAAATACACCTCAAACAAAAAGGCAGCCTTTCGGGCTGCCTTTTTTATAGCGAGAAGGCTATCAGTGGTGATGGCCGCCAGCACCATGGACATGACCGTGGTCCAGTTCTTCGGCAGAAGCAGCACGGACTTCAACTACTTTGACATCAAAGTTAAGGTTCTGACCCGCCAGCGGGTGGTTGCCATCGACAGTGATGTTGCTGCCATCTACGGCGGCAACAGTGATGACCTGCATACCATGATCAGTCTGTGCATGGAACTGCATGCCGACTTCAATGGTGTCTACACCCTGGAACATTTCCTTGGGCACAACCTGCATCAGGCCTTCGTTTTTTTCGCCGTAGCCATCTGCCGGGGCAATGCTGACCTTGAAGCTGTCACCAACCTTCTTGCCTTCGAGGGCATCTTCAAGGCCGGGAATGATGTTGCCAGCGCCGTGAAGGTAGGCCAGCGGCTCACCGCCAACCGAACTGTCGATCACTGTGCCCGCGTCATCGGTCAGTGTGTATTCGATACAGGCCACGAGATCTTTTGCGATTTGCATGTTAAATGCCCTTGGGGAGTTTGAGGCGATAGTGCCGAGGGGTACATATCATAACGGATACTTTCGGCCGGGGCGCGTGAATTTCAGAAGTAGTGTATCCAGCCCAGTTCCATTGTTATGTCCTCCAGCCCGTCAGGCTGTAACAGCCCCAGTTGCAGGCGCAGTGCATGCCCGGGCCCCAGATCATGCTGACCTTCAAGTCTGAGCTGATGCTCGACCCCATTGGGGGCATTACGCCAGCGCAGATCGCTTTGCAGGCGCATACGCCAGTCATCGCCAGTTGCCAGACAGCCGGTGCGCGGACCGATACCACTCCGCCAACCCTTTTCCAGGCTGTGCCCGGTCTCGACGTCCATGCCCAGTTGCAGGTAACACTGGACAGGGTTGGCCACTGTCAGACTGATACCGGCACCCGTGTCCAGATATGCGACACCATGATGAGCCTCATCACTGAATGCACCATTGCCATCAACAGCTGCCTGACGCCAGCCGGTACCAAAGAACCATGAGGCCGGCTTGAAAAAGGCATCAAACGGTGCCAGCGAGTCAATATCAATGGCCGCCATTCGCTCAATGCGCAGACGTTGGCTATCTTCATCTAACCGGACTTCAGCATCCAGAAAGTCGATATGGGCACCCGGACGGTAGCCATCCGGTGGGTCCAGCAGGTCGTGATAGGCTGGCCGCAATCGCAGGGCCAGGTAGGTCGAATCACGTGCATGACCGGTGGCAAGGGCAATGCGGGCGGTGGGGTGGCCAGAGGCGGGGTCAACGGTTGGCTCTGCCGGTTTCAGGCGCTGCTCCGGTAGGTCAATGGCGGCCCGGCGCATTAACAGGGTGCGCATCTTGCGTGTCTGATCGGGGGCGTTGTTGCCTGCCATGAACTGGTAGTAGCTAAGGTCAAAGGCGGTTTCCAGTGCGGCCGCTACTTCAGCCGGGGGCAGGTCAACAGTAATTTCCGGTGATGTGGCCAGTTTCTTGGCAGTGGTATTTACCCTGGCGGGGAAGTGATGCGCCGCCATCACCAGTTGGCGTTCTGCGGCTGGGCGGTATGTTTTCTGCCGAAGCATGCCGGGTTCAAGCAGGACGCGGCGGACTGTATCGGTTGGAATGGCATGGACCGGGAAATCCTTGCGTAGCGTCAGCCCCGGCCGGGAAAACTCAAGCAGGGCCAGCAACTGGAACGAGCAGTTGCGTGTCAGAAAGTAGTAGGGGAACTCTACGCTGCGCAATTCCCATAGATGCGTAAGCAGGAGCCTGACCTCGTCAGGTGTCAGGTCAAGCTGGTACTCCCAGAGGTCGCGATTCTCCAGGTCACTGTATTCCTTGACCTTTTCGTAGTACGGCATAAGTGAGAACACACCAGGATAGCCACCCGATAGCCCCTTGACTGCAAATGTGAAGGGGTTCTTGGCATCAGCCTGCGCCGCGTAATTCACGGCATAGGCGAGCAGGCGCGTGTCTTCGGTTTGCCCGGAAGCATCCAGTCGCAGAAAGGTATGACCAAACATGGAGGATGGGCTGTTTATATAGTCAGATGCGAAAACCAGTGTGACTTGCTGTGGATTCACCAGGCCATGCCATTCATCGTAGGCTGGACAAGCAACAGAGGGGGACTCTGGGTTTCTCTGTTCGTTGAGCCATGCGGTACGTGCCGGAAAACGGCAGGCGGCGTGCTCATCACCCTTGGCTGGGTTGTTGAGGGCGGTTATCAGTGCCTTCAGCTCCGACTCCGGGTCTTCTCGCCCGTCACTTGCCAGAAAGTAGTGTGCTGAGCGTGCCTCGCTACGGAACCCGCTTGAGGTATGTGCAGGTTCATAACGCAAGAGCAGATGCCAGGTCGCAGAACTCGCCAGCTCGCGCAGTTTCTCGGCAGGCAGTTCGACCGGGGTTGCACTGGCAAGACTGCAAATGAGGCATGTCACGGCAGCAAGACAAAGAGTGCCAGTACGGAGCATAAGAAGAATCATGGATGTCTGATTTTTCAGGGATACAAATAAAAAACACCCGGCTCATGGCCGGGTGTTTGTTTGACCGGCCTTATCAGGCCTTGGCGTAGGATGCCAGTGTGGCATCGGCAGCCATTACCTGCTCCAGTGCGGCCAGGATTTCACCAGCAGTTTCGTTCTCAGGCGCAAAGATTTTGCCGAAGTTGGTGCGGGTTGCCTGGAAGAAGTGAGCCTTGTCGGCATCCTTCACGCCCATCAGGTCGGCAAGCACATTCAGGGTTTCACCCTGACCAACAGACATGTCGCGAGCCAGGCGGTCCAGATTGGAACCGGTGAACATGCCCAGACGGGCGCGCGAGGTAATGGCGCCATTTGTCTGGCAGCCCAGTGTGCCGGTAGTGATACCGAATGTCTGGTTACCAAAGGTGCCGTTGGTCGTTGCACCCAGTGCCTTGAAGATCGGGCCAGACTGGCCGACCATGATCATCGAACCCAGACCACAACCGATATCCTGGTCGGCAGTAGCAACATTGGCTGTGGTGGCCAGCAGAGCAATAGCAAGCAGTTTCTTCATGGTGTGAATCCTTTTTCAGATTGAAAGTCCCAGGTCAGACCGGAACCTGACGGGCTGCCTCTTCCGAGCAGTTCCCCGAGTGTAGCCCAGTAGCGCTGGCTGTACACCCTTCATTCCAATGGCTTTTTGTGGTTTTTTCTCTGGTTTGGGGGTGTTGTTCTTATAAAAAATTCATTTTTCTCAATGTGTTGCGATATTTTTCGCCGAGTCGATGCTGTCGTGTTTTTATTGTGCTAATCAAGTCGGGTGCCTCTGGTATGGGCCCTGCATCGTGTTGTGATCTTGCCCATCCTTCAGCGACACCCCCTCTTATCGCAAACAGCCTGAAAAATCCAGCTGACTTCCAACTGGCTGTCGCTGCCAAGCCCGTTATAATCCACCGATCTGGATAACGGAATTTGCTATGACTTCTCCTCATGTCTTCAGGGTTGCCGTGCTTGGCGGCGGCAGCTTTGGTACGGTATTGGCTAATCTGGCGGCAGAAAACGGTCATGCCACCACATTATGGCTCAGGGACGAAGCACAGCTTGAGGATATGCAGTCCTCTCGTGAGAACAGTCGTTACCTGCCTGGCTTCAGGCTCTCGGACAGCCTGTCATTCAGCCATGATCTGGGGGCGGCCATTGGGTCCGCAGATATCATTTTTGTGTCTATCCCCAGTAAAGCCTTTCGCTCGGTGATGCAGGCGGCAAAACCATTTCTGCGCCCTGAGCAGATACTGGTCAGCACAACCAAAGGTATCGAAAAGGAAAGTTTTGCGCTGATGAGCGAAATCCTGCGTGAAGAGTCAGGTTTGAAAAAGATTGGTGTGTTGAGCGGGCCGAATCTGGCGAAGGAAATTGCGGCCCGCATGGTGTCGGGTACCGTGATTGCCAGTACCCAGCCGGAGGTACGCGAGCGTGTGCATCAGGTCCTGTCATCCCGCTATTTTCGAGTGTTTGCCAATTCGGATGTTTACGGTGTCGAGTTGGGTGGTGCGCTCAAGAATATCTATGCAATTGCCGCTGGCATGGCGGCGGCTCTCAAGCTTGGAGAGAACTCCAAGAGCATGCTGATGACGCGTGCACTGGCAGAAATGAGCAGGTTTGCAGTGCAGTTGGGTGCCAATCCGTTGACGTTTCTTGGTCTGGCCGGGGTGGGTGACCTGATTGCAACGTGCTCATCGCCACTGAGTCGCAACTATCAGGTCGGTTTTGCGCTTGGTTCGGGGCAGACACTAGAAGATGTCATTGAGGATCTGGAGCAGACCGCCGAAGGAATAAACACCATACAGATAGTCAAGCACAAGGCGGACGATTTTGGTGTGTACATGCCGATTGTCAGTGGCCTGTATGAAATCATCTTCAATCGCCAGCCGCTGGATGCCGTGCTGGGCAAGCTGATGCAGGGAGGGCAAAGCAGTGATGTGGAGTTTGTTCTGCCTCGTGTGGTTGGTAATCCGTGAGGATCGTACTTGTCAGGCATGCAGAGGCAGAGTCGCCACACCTGCAGGTGGATAGTGACCGGGCGCTGACTGCGCGTGGGCACACGCAGGCCGGGGAGACCGGTGTGTGGCTGGCGTCATTTATTGATGAGCCTTTGGTGCTGGCGTGCAGCTCGTTCCGGCGTGCCCGTGAGACTGCCACCCGAATCCAGCAGGCTCTGCCACAGGCATCGCTCCGGATTGTGGATCATCTGACTCCTGGTGATGATGTCAGGCAGGCGGCAGCGGCAATCGAGACGGTTTCGGTTGGCGGTACGCTGATTGTCGTATCGCACATGCCCTTGATTGCCGCGCTTGCGAACTGGCTAAGCGAAGGTGTTTCGGGTGGTGGGCAACCATTCGGGCTGGCTGAAGCACGGGTTTACGAGCTCGAGCTGCCCGGGCCAGCCCAGGCAAGGCTGCTGAAGCGGTTTTCACCTGTTGCCTGATTTTTAAAGGGCTTGACTGGCGGCTTCAAGAGTTAACGAAACGCCGCAAGGAAATGCCGCTGACACTGCAAATATTGGATTTGATGCCGCGCTTCTCGAATTCTTCTTTCAGTTCATTGATGATGATGCGCTCGACTTCGCCCTCAATATCAGTCACGAGCTTTCCGAACAGGGCCGATACCGGCCCCCTGTGCTCCTTGACCAGTTCATCCAGGTTGGTTATCTCAATGGTGATCATTGTCGCAGGACCTTGGGCTATGGCTGTCAATACTTCATCATACCGAGGCTGACAGGGTGGCGTACAGTGCGGATGGCGTGTTTCATGGTTGGGTGCATTTGCTTACAAATGCCCGAATGTATGCCCGGGGCCTTTGCTAGAATCCAGACGATAATGGCTGTGAGTATCAAGCCAGAAGTACTTTATTGAGGTTGGCATGCTTGAACCCATTATCATCATTATCGCCACGGCACTTCTTTCCAGTGGAATTACGCTGGCTTGTGCCTGGCTGTTTTTTCAGCGCATGTGGCGGCAGGAAATGGAGCGCCGTTTGCGGGATCTGCATGACGATATCGGGCGTACGGTTGAGGTGAGGGTCAAGCGCGCTGTGGCGGATGCTTTTGCAGACTTCAATACCGGCGATGTGTTGCGCGAGGCAACGTGGAAAGCGGCACGTTCGGGATCGGACCTGCTCAGCGATGGGTTCAACGCCATTCTGGGGAAAAAGCGGCGACAGGATAACCCCTGAAGACCATTGCTTCTCTACGCGTCAGAGTTTGTCTCGCAAGCGGGAAATGATCAGCGCCAGCCCGGCTATAAGAAGCAGTATCCGCTCTGGTGTCAGCCCGGTCAGGCTTGCTGTCGTAAAGCCCCCCGTCAACCCCCCGATCATCACGATAACTGCAACCAGCATGATCAGCAGATCTTTTGCCCGTTGTCTGTTGATGCGTTGCCGGAACGTCTCAAGCTCTTCCTGGTGCAGCTGAAGGTTGTAGTTGAGTTGTCGCAGCTCGTTCAGTGCGTCCCGCATCATGCCAGGTAATGGCAGCAAATCCTGAAGCCAGCTAGGGTCGTGCCGCCGTATTTTTGCCCAGAGGCTTCTTATATCCATATGCCCGTGCAGCCACTCCCTTGCACGGGTACGAAGATTGTATTCGGTCAGAAGATGTTCAAGGGCGGTGACGTTTTCTGCTTCTCCCCAGACGCGTACGCGCGGGCGTCCGGATGCGGTCTGGTTGGAGGTGCCAAGCAGGGTGCGCATGAGGTCATAGACGCGCGCATTCACACGAACCCGGGCAGGGCCGGGAGCGACATCACAGACCTCGATGCCTTCGTTGGTGAAATAGAGGTAGAAGGCCATGTACGGGTCGGCAAGCTTCACTCGCACAATCAGGCCGCTCAGTGAGGTGACCTGACTGCGGGTGGCTGGATCGAGCTCTATGAAGCTGTTCAGGAGGGTCTCGATGACTCCCAGCACCAGGTGCTGAGCCAGCGGGCGGCCTTCTTCACGGTTGTTCTTGTTGTAGGTATCGTGGCCAGCCATCATCGGATGTTCTACTGCCTTGGTTGGTCTCCCATAAGAGAGGCTATAAGAGCACCATTCTAGCGAGTCGCGCCCGCTGCACAATCCCATGATGGAGGGCGTCTGTGCCAAAATTGTGGCTGACCGGCGGGTTTGCTTCGTCAATCCGGTCGATGCGTCAGTGTGTATTCTGTGTATACTTCGCAATCTGGTACTTTTATCCCCTAGTTTTAGGGGAGAATATCTGCTGTTAAGCAGAAGCGGGAAGTTTCTTTATGTATGATTTTCTTTTGACCATCTGGGATCGTCCGGACTTCTGGTCATTTGTAGCCATTCCGTTTGTTGCTGCAGCTGTTGGCTGGTTTACCAACTGGATTGCCATCGAGATGACCTTCTGGCCACTCGAGTTTATTGGCTATAAAAAACTCCGTCTTGGCTGGCAGGGCATCATTCCCGCAAAGGCCGAAAAAATGGCGGGTATCGTGGTGGATAACACCCTGGCCAAGCTTGCCAGCCTTTCAGAGCTGTTCCAGCAGATGGAGCCCGAGAAGATTGCCGCGCATATCAGCAAGTCCATCCTGGAGCGCATCGACGATTATGTTGATGAGATCATGTCGGAGCGGAATGCGGTGCTGTGGGACAACATGCCCCTCATGGTGAAGCGCCGGGTCTATGCCCGTGTTCGCCGCCAGTTGCCGTTCATCATGGATAACATGGTGGACGACATGGCCGAGAACATTGAAGAGCTGGTGGATCTCAAGCAGATGGTGGTCAAGCTGCTCGCCGGAGACAAGGCACTGATGGTGCGGGTGTTCAAGGATGTAGGGGATGTCGAGCTGCGCTTTGTCGTCAATTCCGGTCTGTGGTTCGGCTTTCTGTTTGGCTTTGTCCAGATGCTTGCCTGGGCCATTTATCCCGAGCCATGGGTGATGCCGTTTTTTGGCTTTCTGGTGGGGTATGCAACCAACTGGCTGGCCCTGAATCTCATCTTCCGGCCACTGGAGCCGGTGAAAGTGGGGCCGTTCACCGTGCACGGGCTGTTTTTGCGCCGCAAGTTCGAGGTGGCCGACAAGTTTGCCCTGATCGCTACCCAGGAGGTCATTAACCTCAAAAACCTGATGAATGAGGTGCTGACGGGCTCTCGCTCCGACCGTACCCGGGCCATGATCAAGCGTCACCTGCGCCCGTTGCTGGAGTCTGGTGTAGTGCGTACAGCGATTCAGCTGACACTGGGTGCCGAAGGCTATGCCAACATCAAGACACTGGTAGTGGAGCGTGCCATCGCCATGACTATCGGTCCGCTGGCAGATCCGCGCTTCAATCGTGAGCGGGCCAGCATCATTCATCTTATTTTTCGCGACAAGATGCGGGTCATGAGCAATACCGAGTTCCAGGACTTGCTGCGCCCGGCCTTTCAGGAGGATGAATGGATTCTGGTTATCCTGGGCGCTGTGCTGGGCTTGGTCGCGGGGTATTTGCAGTGGGCTCTCATGTTCTGATGTGAGGCGATTGTCTGACAGAGTGTGTGTAACTGGTGCTGCTGGTCGCTAGGATTGCTGTGCTGTAATCCAGATACGGGGTTTAGAATGACGGGGCTCAAGAAGACAGTGGACAAAAGGCTGAAAGTCGCACCATCCAAGGATCTGCGCAAATATACCCAGCAAATCTGGCTTGCAGGCCTGGGAGCATTTGCCCGGGCAGAGGAAGAGGGTGGCAAGCTGTTTGATAATCTCGTCAAGATTGGTGAGGATCTTGAGGTGAAAACCCGTGAAATTGCGGATAACACCGTTGGTGAAGTGCGCGGTCGGGTGCTGGAGAAGGCGACTGATACCCGCGAGCGGGTTGAGCGGGCCTTTGATGACCGCATTACGACGGCCCTTACCCGTCTGGGTATCCCCTCACAACGGGACATGGATCAGATCAATAACCGGCTGGACACCCTGACCGAGCTGATGCAGGAACTCTCCCGCCATATCCGGCCTGTTGAGCCGTCCTCCAAAAAAGAGGGCAAGTAAGCCCTCCTGGAGCTCTTCTCCGGGCCGCTGGCAGCCAAAAGTGTGACCTTCGTCGTAAACTGGCGAAAAACCGTTCAATCCCTGTTCATTCTTGCCTTTTCCGGGTGTAGAAAGGAACAAGTGACAAATTTTGTCAGCTTGGCCTCAGGGGCCTGGAGCAATGACATGTCGGTAGATCAGAAAAAAGTGTTGGTGGATGAGCTTGAGGTGGGCATGTATGTTGCCCGCCTTGACCGCCCGTGGATTGAGACACCATTCCCTCTGCAGGGCTTCTACGTCAAGGATCTGACCGATATTGACGGGCTTCGCCGCTATTGCCGCGAGGTGACGATTGATGTTTCGCGCAGCAGGGTAGCGGTTGAGCCGGTCAGTCATGCCGTTGGTGGTGTGGCCAGAACCCAGTCTCCCAGAGCGGCCACGCCGGCCCCCTCTCGTGCGCCTGTCGTAAAGACGGCCAAGCCAGTTTATCGCACGACTGTTTCCATGCCTCAGGAGGTTGTTGCCTCCCGCGACCTTCACCGTGAGTTTGCCCAGTCGGTTGTGGATGTCTACAAGAAGCTCCGTGAAGGCAGTGCACCGGATGTAGAACATGCCCGTGATGCTTCACACCGAGTGGTTGAAAGTGTGGTTCGTAACCCGGACGCAATGGTCTGGCTGTCTCGTGTACGGGACAAGGATGCCTACAGTTACCATCATGCCTTCCGCTGTGCGATCTGGGGGACGGTATTTGGCCGTCATCTCGGTCTGTCGCGACAGGCGCTGGACAACCTGGCCTTTGGTCTCACTCTGATGGATGTGGGCAAGGCCAAACTTCCGGATGGCCTGCTTAACAAGACTGGTCTCCTGTTGCCTGCCGAGCGTGTCGAGTTGCGCAAGCATGTTGATTACAGTCTTGAGATATTGGCTACCCTGCCTGAGGTTCCTTCACAGGTCCTGCAGATGGTGGCTGAGCATCATGAACGGTATGACGGCAGCGGGTACCCTAATCAGCTGGCGGGCAAGTCGATCTCGCCGCTGGGCAAGATTGCCGGTTTGGTTGATACCTACGATGCCATGACCTCCGAGCGTCCGTATGCACGTGCACTGACCTCGGTTGAGGCGGTGTCCCGTCTTTACGAGCTGCGCAACACCGAGTTCCAGTCACAACTGGTGGAGGAGTTCATTCAGGCGGTTGGTGTCTATCCAACCGGCACGCTTGTACACATGAGTAATCAGGAAGTGGGTGTTGTAATTGCCCAGAATCCTGAGCGTCGTCTTCGTCCCAAGTTGCTGATCCTGCTTGATGCAGACAAGCGCTCAATGCAGCGGCCGCGCTATGTAGACATGATGACGGTGACGCATGACAGTGGTGGTGAGCCGTTGCGGATTGTGACAAGTCTTTTGCCAGGGTCGTTTGGTGTAGATCCTGCGAGGGTGCAGCTGGCTGCCTGAGCAGTTTTCTGATAAATAAAAAGCCGGCAAGATCAGGCTGTGTAAATGGTCTAAAATGAAAAACGGTGGGATTTTACCCGCCGTTATTTATTTAAAAAGACAGTGAAGTGGAGGTTGTCGCAACAGCCCTTCGGATATACCGTAACTGCCCCTGCTTCCCAGTGCCATTCAGATTTCCCCCCGTTTTCACACGCTCTGAAGATGCCGGTTTTTTTATGGCGTATTATTTCTTCAGTAATACGTAGTGCCTGAAAATATCGCTGCAGCTGATAGCGCTTGTCCCAGCCTTTGCCGGTGCCACGCACCCCTTCCGGAAAGACAATGACGGCCTCGTCCTCGTCCTCATCCAGCATGTCCACGCAGTTCTGAACATCCCCCACGACAGCACCGACGGCATTCAGCCAGTTGCCTACCCAGGGAACAGAGGGAAAAAGCGTTCAACCATGGTGCGCGGCATGCGTGAGCCATGAGGGTTGGTGGCCAGTGCAATACCGATCAGGATTCCGTCCAGAGGCAGAAAGCCGGAGTGGTTGGAAACGAGTAGTACCCGTCCCTTCGGCGGAATGTTTTCCAGGCCGTAGGCTTCTGTACGAAAGTAGTGCTCATAGAGCAGTCGGGTAAGCGCCAGGCTATTGCGGTTGGTGTTGGTGTAAAATCCCCAGCGGTCATAGCCCAGACCTCCGACGGGCTTTGGGGAGGCGTCAAGTTTTGCTGCAAGATCCGGGGGTAGCAGTCTGCGAA
The DNA here is from genome assembly GCA_049655345.1 of Moraxellaceae bacterium. Classification (GTDB taxonomy): domain Bacteria; phylum Pseudomonadota; class Gammaproteobacteria; order Pseudomonadales; family Moraxellaceae; genus UBA2031. The sequence continues at coordinate 712 of JBASJP010000454.1, read as the reverse complement.
GCAAGGAGCGATCAGGCATACGAAGGGCTCCGTAATACAATCCGGGCGGATGATCAGATCAGGCTGGCACAGCAGTCTTGTGCCAGATTGCCGTATGGCAGTTGCCGGTTGGCGTTGACACCCAGTCAGGCGATCCCTAAAATGCGCCCACTTTTGCGGGAATAGCTCAGTTGGTAGAGCACGACCTTGCCAAGGTCGGGGTCGCGAGTTCGAGTCTCGTTTCCCGCTCCAGATCAAGAAAGCCGGCTTATGCCGGCTTTTTTCATGCGCTCGTGCTTGTGGTTTCAGGATGCATCCTGTGCCAAGGCATGCGAGCATCAGGCTTTATTATCCACAGGTGCCCTTCATGGCAGCGCAGGCGTCCAGTCCGATTGGTGTGTTTGACTCCGGCATTGGTGGCCTGACGGTAGTACGTGCACTCATGGAGCGCCTGCCGTTCGAGGATATTGTCTATTTTGGTGATACTGCGCGCGTTCCTTACGGGGTCAAGTCGCGGGAAACCATTCAGAGTTTTACGGCCCAGATCACTGAATTCCTTCTGGCACACGATGTAAAGTTGCTCATCATTGCCTGTAACACCATGGCGGCAGTGGCAGTGGAGACGGTCAGGGCTATGTCGCCCGTGCCCGTACTTGATGTGATTGATGCCGGCGCCAAGGCGGCAGTCGCCTTGACGCACAAGGGGGTCGGGGTTATCGGTACGCCTACAACC
>JBASJP010000453.1:0-2005 GCA_049655345.1 Moraxellaceae bacterium | reverse complement strand
GCGCAACACCGTGGAATATTTTCCAGGTGCGCTGGAGGCACTGACAGTGCTCGGCAGGGATTTCCGGCTTTGTGCGCTCAGCAACGGGAACGCCGACATCCAGCGTGTTGGCCTGGGGCATCTCTTCAGTGGCCATTTTTCGGCCGCCAGTGTCGGCGCCGCCAAGCCGGACCCGCGCATCTATCTGGCGGCGCTTGCCGCCGCCGGTGTCACGCCGGCACAGGCCATTCATGTCGGCGATCATCCCGAGCAGGACATTGCCGCCGCTGCCGGCGTGGGCATGCGCACGGTCTGGGTGAACTTTACCGATCAGGTGTGGCCGGACCTGCCGCCAGCCGACGCCGAAATCACCGGCTTTGATGAACTGGTGCCGGTCATCCGCCGTCTGGCAGGCGCCTGAGCCGGCGGGCCGTCTCGGGCGGTCAACCCGCCTGTCCTGTGCGGGCATGGCAATTTCTGGCGCCCTCCCTTAAGCTCTCTGCGGGTCGCGACCGGCTGGTCGCGACAGTATTCCAATGCCTGCAGTGGAGAATCCCATGTCCCTTCCTTCCTTTCGCCTGGATGGGCGCCGTGCACTTGTGACTGGCGCATCCAGTGGCCTGGGCCAGCACTTTGCCGAGACCCTGGCCAGGGCTGGTGCCGAGGTGGTGCTGGCGGCTCGCCGCACCGACCGAATCCAGGCCGAGGTCGAGCGCCTGCAGGCGGCCGGCCTGAAGGCACATTGCGTGGCCATGGATGTCACCAGTGCAGCGTCAGTCCGTGAGGCGCTGGCCGCGGCCGAGGCGCAGAGCGGCGGCGTCATCGACATCCTGGTCAACAATGCCGGGGTGTCCGGCAACAGTTTCTTTCTCAATCTGGAGGAGGAAGAGTGGGATTTCGTGGTCGACACCAACCTCAAGGGTCCCTATCTGGTCGCCCGTGAAATGGCGAAGCGGCTGGTGGCGGCAAAGCAGCCGGGCAACATCATCAACATCGCGTCCATCCTCGGCTTCCGCGTGGCGGCCGTGCTGGCACCCTATTGCGCCTCCAAGGCCGGGGTGATCCACCTCACCAAGGCCATGGCGCTGGAACTGGCCCGTTACGGCATCCGCGTCAATGCGATTGCACCGGGCTACATCGAGACGGAAATCAATGCCGGCTATTTCGATACCGAGCCGGGACTGAAAATGATTGCGCGCATTCCCATGCGCCGTCTGGGCGACCGCACGGATCTGGACGGCCCGCTGCTGCTGCTTGCGTCGGAGGCCGGTCGTTACATGACCGGCTCGGTCATCGAAGTGGATGGCGGGCATCTCTGTTCAACCCTTTAAAAACGGCGCCGTCTCCCGGAGACGACGTTAACGGATGACCTGTGGCGTCTCGCCGGGTTTTCCAGAAGTTTTCAATCATTGCTGGAGTCACTGATGGATTTTTCCCTGTCGCCGGAAATCGAGGATTACCGTCTGCGCGTGCGCGCCTTTGTCGAAAAGCACGTGCTGCCACTGGAAGCACAGCCAGCGGCGTTTGATGAGCATGAAAACATTCGTGAGGATGTGGTGGCGCAGGTACGGGCACTGGCAAAAGCCGAAGGTCTGTGGGCGTTCCAGATGCCAAAGGAGCGCGGTGGCCAGGGCATTGGCGTGGTCGGCATGGCGGCCTGTTATGAAGAGGCGGCACGCTCGCCGTTCGGACCGGTGATGTTCAATGCGGCGCCGCCGGATGACGGCAACATGATCCTGCTGGAAAAAGTGCTGAAGACGGAAGCGCTCAAACAGCGCTGGCTGCAACCGATTATCGACGGCAAGGTACGTTCTGCCTTTGCCATGACAGAGCCAAAAGGTTGTGGCTCTGATCCGTCGCTCACCTACACGAAAGCAGAAAAGAAAGGTGACAAATGGATCATCACCGGCCGCAAGTGGTTCATCACCGGCGCCGAGGGTGCGCAACATTTCATCCTGATCGCGCGTACCTCTCCACCAGGGCAGGACGACGAGCGCAAAAGCCTCACCGCTTTCCTGTTTGATGC
>JBASJP010000452.1:0-6452 GCA_049655345.1 Moraxellaceae bacterium | reverse complement strand
GCCCAGCCCTTGTGGGTGGCCTCGGCCAGTTGCCGGATGGTGGCGACCGGCAGGCCGTCCTCCAGCCGCCGGCGCCAGTTGGCCTGGCGCTCGAACGGCGTATTGCCCAGCGACCAGAACAGGACATGATCCGTGACGAGAGGATCGGTGCGGCGCCCCAGATGGTGCGCGAGGCTTGACCAGTGATAGTCCTCGGCACGGTGGCTGGCATGGTTCCGCTGCGCGTGCAGTTCAATGAAGATCATGCAATTGAGCAGGTGCCGGGCAGGGTCGATTATCGTGGCACGGTAGCGGCCAGCCCACAGCCCGCCCTGACGCTGATGGCGGCGATTGAAGCCGGCAACATAGCGCCGGCCCAGTGCCTGCAAGCAGAGGGAAAGGGCATCCTGCTGCTGCGGGGTTGCCAGCAGGTGCAGATGATCGTCCAGCAGGGAGTAGGCATGGATGGCCAGGCCGTATTCACGGGATGCATCGCGCAGGATGTCGAGCAGACGTTGCCGGTCCTCGTCATCACGCACCAGTGTCTGGCCTTCCTGCGCGCGCAGGACAACCATATAGGGCCAGTCGGTCAGCTCAACGCGACGCAGGCGTGCCATGACGACTCCGGTGCAGGCGCTCGACGGGTGTGATGAAGGTCATGGTAACCCCGCATTGTATGGTCACGGTGTCGATGGCCACTGTGCCAATGAGGGGAGGCAGGGCAGATACCCGCGACGCGACGCCGCATCGCGGGGAGCAGGGCGGCTCAGTACAGCAGGCCGAATCCGATGCTGAAGTTATCGAAGCGCTCATCATCCTCGTAGTTTTCCATTGCCACGGTCCAGGTGATGCGATTGCCCAGGCTGACGTTGTAGCGATTGCGCTTGGTGCCGGTGAAGAAGTCGGCAAGATAGGTCAGGTTAAGATCATGCCGGATACGGTACACCGTTCCCTCGGTGCTCATGCCGACTTGTAGCTGGAGCAGGTTGGAGAAGCCGACACCAGCAAAGGCAGTATCAACGGTCTCGCCGTCAAAATCCTTGTGGACAACCCCCATGTTCAGGAAGCTGCGCGTGTAGTTGGCATCCAGGAAGTAGCCAGTACCCACGCCAGTGTCATCCCTGCGGCTGTCAACACGACCTGCTGACAGCAGCAGTTTCGGTACCAGACTGGGATCCAGCGGGGCGGCAAAGGCTGCAGGTGCCGGCAACAGCAGGCTGAGCAGCAGGGCGGCAAGGGCGGGTCCCTGAAAACGCATGGCGTGTCCTCTTTTATTGTTGTTCTCACGGTCTGACAGGCAGACGTGGCACCGATTATGCCTTCATGAGTCGCCGGATGCCACGCTTGCCGGCAGCCTTGCTGGCCAAATGGTCTATGCTGAGCCATTCCGGCCATTTTGCCTGACTGATGCGCTCTCCCGGAATGCCCGCATGAATGAACATAACCTGCTGGACGCGTTTTTCCTGATTTTCACCGGCGCGGCGATTCTGGCGACGCTGGCCCTGTTCACGCGCCAGCCGGTCCTGATCGCCTACATCGTACTGGGTGCACTGATCGGACCTTACGGCCTGGGATTTGTCACGGATATCGGGCTGCTGCAACAGGTGTCGGGCATCGGGATCATGTTTCTGCTTTTCCTGATCGGGCTGGACATGGAGCTCTCGGCCCTGATGGCCGTTATCCGTGAGTCGGCGCTGGTCAATCTGGCTAGCTCAGTCATTTTCTTCATTGTCGGCGCACTGGTGACACATGCGTTCGGGTTCACCCTGGTCGAGGCGGTCATCGTCGGGTTGGCCATGCTTAATCCCAGTACGATTGTGGCGCTGAAGTTGCTGCCGACTACCGTGCTGCATCACCGTCGTACCGGCGAGCTCATCATTGGTATTTCGCTGTTGCAGGACTTGCTGGCGCTGCTGGCCATATCACTGATCCCGGTGATGGCGGGCGCAAACACCCAGCCTGTCGACATGTTCAAACTGGTGGTGGCCATGCCGGTCCTGCTGGTGCTGTCGTATGTGGTGGTGAAGCGAGTGCTGGAGCCACTCATCATGCGCTTTGACAAGTTTCACGAGTACATTTTCCTGCTGGCCATCGGGTGGTGTCTTGGCGTGGCCACGCTGTCAAATGCGATGGGGCTGTCGCGTGAAACCGGGGCATTCATTGCCGGCATTTCGCTGGCCAGCTCGCCGATTGCCCAGTTCATTGCCCTCAACCTGCGGCCCTTGCGTGATTTTTTTCTGGTGCTGTTTTTCTTTGCGCTCGGGGCCGGCTTTGACAGCGGAATTCTGCCGCAGATCATTGGCCCGGCCCTGTTGCTGACATTGGTTGTGGTGGGAATAAAACCGGTGGTTTACCGCTTTCTGCTGGGCAGTTTGAGTGAGCGACCGGAGCTGGCCTGGGATGTCGGCTTCAGGCTGGGGCAGGTCAGCGAGTTTTCACTGCTGATTGCGCTTACTGCTGTACAGGCGGCGCTGATCAGTCAGGCCGCCTCCTTTCTCATTCAGGCGATAGTCATCATGAGCTTTGTGGTATCGAGCTATATCGTCATTTTCAATTTCCCCAACCCGATAGCCGTTTCAGAGCGACTGCGGCGGGATTGAGGCGGGCTGGTATTACAGCCAGTGGCGGCGCTTGAAATACCAGTAGGGTGCCGCTGCGGAGAGAAGCATCAGGCCCAGTGCCCACGGATAACCCAGTTGCCACTCCAACTCCGGCATGAACTTGAAGTTCATGCCGTACACACTGGCCACCATGGTGGGCGGCAGGAAAATCACGGCAGCCACCGAGAAGATCTTGATGAGCTTGTTCTGGTTGACGTTAATGAAGCCGAGCGTGGTATCGAGCAGGAACTTGATCTTGTCGAACAGAAACGAGGTGCTGGCAATCAGCGACTCGGAGTCACGGATGATGTCGCGCAGGCGTTCGCTTTGTTCGGCATTCAGGATGCCGGAGCGCAACAGCAGGTAGAGCATGCGCTGCAAGTCCATCATCGAGATACGTACCTTGCCGTTCACGTCTTCCTGCCGGGCAATGCTGGTGAGCAGCGATTCCATGTCATCCTGCTCGGCATTACCCAGCACCTGACGCGAGGTTTCTTCCAGCTCCGCCGCAACACGCTCGAGAATGTCGGCAAGATTTTCCACCTTGGTCTCGAACAGGCCGAGCATGATGGATTTGGAGTTGGTCAGGTTGATCAGGCCCTTGCGGGCGCGCAGACGGAACAGGCGGAATGCCGCCAGTTCCTCTTCACGCAGCGTGAACAGGCGCTCGCTGTTGAACACAAATGCAGCCGAGATGTTTTCGGAGTTCTCGTCGGCATAGTTCAGGAAGTAGGAGCTGATGTGCAGGCCATTTTCGGTTTCGTAGAAACGCGAGGTTGCTTCGATCTCGTAAAGATCATCAATCGTTGGCAGTTCCTGCTGGTAGGCCACGCGCAGCCATTCACGTTCTTCATCGCTGGGGGCAATGGCATCAACCCAGATCACCTCTTTGACCAGATCGGCGGCGGCATTGATGGCGACCTGTTCGAGGTACCCCTTGTTCAGCGTGAAGGCCATCAGCATCGTGTATCACTCGCAACTGGTCAGCATCCGGTGAGGGATGCAGGAGATTTGATCGTATAGGCGGAGAATCCTGGTCGAAAAGTGACCTAAATCCTTGAGGGTGTTCGTATTCTAGCAACGGGGCAGGGCCCGGGCCAGCATCGGGGAGCAGAAGGTAGCACGGAATTGTGACAGGGCCGGGACAATTCCGGCTCAGGGTGTGCGCGCAACACACCAGACATCAATGTCGGTCACGCCATGACGCTGCAGCAGGGAGGCCAGCGCACCCACAGTTGCCCCGGTGGTCATTACATCGTCAACGAGGGCGATGTGGGTGGGGTGGCCGAGGCTGGCCAGCCGCGGTGTATTCACGCCGAATACACCGTCCAGATTGTGCTGGCGAGCCTTGGCATCCAGCGTGCGCTGGGATCTGGTGTGCCGGACGCGGGTGACCAGTTGCGTCTCAAGTGGCAGTCCAAGTGCTTTTGCCAGCGGTCGGGCAATCTCGAGTGCCTGGTTATAGCCACGCTCGGCCAGCCGCAGCGGGTGCAGCGGTACCGGCAGGATCAGTTGCGGTAGCGGGCGCTCCATAGCCATGACGGCATCAAGCAGGAGCTGGCCCAGAAGGGGGGAGTGGGCAAGTTGCCGGCTGTACTTGAGCCCGCTGATCAGGCTGTCTGCCGGAAACACATAGCGGAGCGGGGCAATGGCATATTGCTGGGGTGGTGGCCGTGGCCGGCATTCACCGCAGATCAGCAATTCCTCGGGCAGGGGAATGGCACAACGCTCACAGGCGTGGAGGTTCCAGGGCAAGTCCTGCAGGCAGCCTGTGCATAATGCCAGCCCGTGGGCCGGGGTTTCGCAGAGCAGGCAGCTGGCTGGAGGGAGGATTGATTGGCTGAATTTTAACCATTGGTTAACCATGGCATTCCATGCGGGTTGACGGGAGCGTCCTGCCCCCACAGAATCCGGGACATTACCCGGCCTGCCGCCCTTCAGGAAGTCCCCAATGTCCGCTATTCGCCACGACTGGTCCCGCAACGAAATCCGTGCCCTGTTTGATTTGCCGTTCATGGACCTGATGTTCAGGGCCCAGACGGTGCACCGGGCGAATTTCGATCCCAACGCCGTCCAGGTGAGCACCCTGCTTTCCATCAAGACCGGTGCTTGTCCGGAAGACTGCAAGTACTGCTCGCAGTCCGGCCATTACGACACTGGCCTGGACAAGGAAAAGTTGCTGGAAATACAGAAGGTGGTGGAGGAAGCCCTCAATGCAAAGGAAAAGGGCGCCAGCCGTTTCTGCATGGGCGCTGCCTGGCGCTCTCCGCGTGAAAAGGACATGCCCTATGTGCTGGAGATGGTGAAGCAGGTGAAGGCCCTGGGGCTGGAAACCTGCATGACCCTTGGCATGCTGTCTGCCGATCAGGCACAGCAACTGGCCGAAGCAGGGCTCGATTACTACAACCACAATCTCGACACCTCGCCCGAGCATTACGGCAAGATCATCACCACCCGCACCTACGATGATCGACTCAATACACTGGGCCACGTGCGCGAGGCCGGCATCAAGGTGTGCAGTGGCGGTATTGTTGGTCTGGGTGAAGCCCGAGATGACCGTGTGGGTCTGCTTATGCAACTGGCAAACCTGCCGGCGCATCCGGAATCCGTGCCTATCAACATGCTGGTGAAAATTGAAGGCACGCCGCTGGGCAACGTTGACGATCTCGATCCTTTTGAGTTCATCCGTACCATTGCCGTTGCCCGCATGCTGATGCCGGCGTCTTACGTGCGTCTGTCTGCCGGTCGTGAAACCATGAATGACGAGATGCAGGCCCTGTGTTTCATGGCAGGGGCCAACTCCATTTTCTACGGCGAAAAGCTGCTGACCACACCCAATCCCGAAGCCGCACATGATCGCCAGCTGTTTACCCGGCTTGGTATCAATACACAGACAGCAGTGGATGTGTCGGACGAGTCGCGTGCAGAGGCTATCGCCCAGTCGGTGCGGCAGCAGCTGTCATCGCTGGGGCGTGATGCCATGACATCGCGAGATGCCGTGAACTGATGCCCTTCGACCTGGCAGCGGTAATTGCACAAAAAAAAGCGGATGGCCTTTACCGTCGCCGGCGTACGCTGGCGTCCGGGCAGGGCGCAACTGTCAGGGTGGATAGCCGTGATCTGCTGAATTTCTGCAGCAATGATTATCTCGGGCTAGCCAGTCATCCCGAGGTGATTGCAGCATTCCGGCAAGCTGCCTCGACCTATGGTGTGGGCAGCGGTGCATCGCATCTGGTGTGCGGCCACTCTGCCGAGCACGAAGCCCTTGAAATTGAGCTGGCGGCATTCACGGGCCGTCAGCGGGCATTGCTATTTTCCACGGGTTACATGGCCAATACCGGCATTGTGCAGGCACTGGTCGGGCGTGGTGATGCAGTATTCGAGGACCGTCTCAATCATGCCTCGCTGATTGATGGGGGGCTGGCTTCGGGAGCGAAATTCCAGCGTTATCGTCATAACGATGCAGAGAGCCTGGGCGCCCTGCTAGAAAAGTCTTCGGCAGACAGGAAGCTGATTGTTACCGATGGCGTGTTCAGCATGGACGGTGATGTCGCACCGTTGCCGGCGCTGGCGCAACTGGCACAGCAGCATGACGCCTGGCTGATGGTGGATGATGCCCATGGCATCGGTGTGCTGGGCGCGCATGGCGCGGGCGTGGCCGAGCACTTTGCCCTTGATGCCAAGGCTTTGCCGGTGCTGATGGGAACACTGGGCAAGGGTGCAGGCTCCTTTGGTGCCTTTGTGGCCGGCGATGATGTCCTGATTGATTACCTGATCAATACGGCGCGTTCCTACATCTACACAACGGCATTGCCGCCAGCGGTGGCAGCAGCATCCCGTACCAGTCTGAAACTTATGCAGAACGGCCAGCAC
>JBASJP010000451.1:0-6541 GCA_049655345.1 Moraxellaceae bacterium | reverse complement strand
CCAGGATATCGACAAAGTCTTCCGTCAGCTGCTTGCGCTGCTTGTCATAATCCATCCCGCCCAGCACCGTCACCACCTTGAGCCCGGTGTACTTGGACAATGCTGCCGCATCCTTGGCAATCTGCATGGCCAGCTCGCGGGTTGGCGCCAGGATCAGGGCACGTGGCTCACCGGTGTAACGCTCTTCATCGGGCGGGTTTTTCAGCAGATCAGTGAGAATGGTCAGCAGAAAAGCTGCCGTCTTGCCGGTACCCGTCTGGGCACGACCAATTGCATCATGGCCTGCCATGGTGAACTTGAGGACACGCTGCTGGATCGGCGTGCAGTACTGGAAGCCCTGATCGGCAATTGCATGAAGGACTGCACGCGGCAGATTGAGATCCGCAAAGCGCATCTTGCCTTCGGCAGCAGGGACTACATAAGTCGCAGGATCCCAACCAGTGGGATCATGATCAAAGCGTGAATCGGTTTGTGTTGTCACAACAGTATTTTCTCGAATCAGACTTCAGGACATCAGGCGCATGCAGAAAGGGATCAATGCGTCTTGATGAATCGTTCGCGGGCAAACCGGATACGGGCGTGATAAACCCCGTCAGGTGCCCGCTTTCCACATCCCACCACCATGACGACAAATGCATCCGGTGGCAGCTTGAGCATTTTGTTGACACGACGGGCATCAAAGCCCTCCATGGGACAGGTATCAAACCCATGGGCCCGCATCGCCAGCATGAAATTTTCTGCGCCCAGTGCAACCGTCTTGGCGGCCCATACTTTCATGTCCGCATGGGTAAAGGGGCCTCGTGGCACCGCCCTTTTCAAACCGGTCACCGCCGCCAGTGCCCGCTTGCCAATCCCCAGAATATTCAGCGGCCCCTGATTGTAGTAAACCTTTGCCAGGCGGCCGTAATAGCTCTGCACCACCCTGGGAACGGTTTCTTCCGGCCAGTTGTCCAGCATCATGTCGCAATGCTCTTTCCATGTCTCCAGCCGCGCCACAATGACAACCAGCTCCTGCGCCGTGCGCGCTGCATTCTGGTTGAGGCAGGCAACCGCCAGCTCCTTTTTCAGGGCGGGCGTCTTGATGACGTGGAACTCCCAGGGCTGCAGATTGGACGAGTTAGGAGCCAGCAGGGCCATGTCCAGACAATCCTGCAGCACTGCATCCGGAATCGGCGTATCGTCAAAACGCCGAACCGAGCGACGGCTCATCACTACCTTGCGGAACTCCTCAACATCAATGTCCGGTACCGCTTCGTGATATCGCTGCTTGCTCATAGCGGTTGCACATCCTCGGCCTGGAGTCCCTTCTCGCCCTTGATCACCACAAACTCAACGTCCTGGCCTTCACGCAGCGTACGATGTCCCTCGCCACGAATGGAGCGATAGTGCACGAACACATCATCGCCCTGCGCACGCGTAATGAAACCGAAGCCCTTGGTTGCATTGAACCACTTCACCTTGCCTTCCTCGCGCGGCCCCTTCACACGTGACGGCAATGGCGGCAATGCCATCATCACCATCAGCACGGCCGGCAGGAACACCAGTACAACCATGGGCAGCCAGAAAACGGCATCCGAAGGAATAACCGGTGCCATGGCAATTTCAATTCCATTCAGCAGTGCAAAACCCAGCACATAAATGGTAAGGGAGAAATGTACCCACTTCCGCTTCTTGAGATTACGTGCGCACCAGAAAAACAGCGGAGCCAGTGCAAGATCCGCAAGGCCAACTGCTCGCGTGAAGTAGAAAGAAGTGTTGGTTACCTCCAGCTGCATGGGCATCTGTTCAAGCCAGAGACCAGGCGCCAGCAACATGACCAGACCGTTAACTGCAAAACCGAGGGCCAGCACAATATAAATAAGGCTGAGCAAATGTTTCTTTTTCATTCATTATTCCTTGACCGCCATCGCGGCGAAATCCGGCGCCAGTAAATCGCCGTAACCAGACAACCCGGTCCAGAAAACGGAAAACCCCTTGTCCGCTTGACCGCAGCGCCAAGCTTACGCATTTTAACCTTTTGTTTCCATTAGTGTTCCCGCCATGCCCACGCCCTCCTGGCGCACCCTGCCAGCCCTGCATGAAGCCGCCCTTCCCGGGGGGCCAGCCAGTGATCACCCCTTCACGCAGACCGCGTTCCTGCAGGGACTGGAGACTTGCGGCTGCGTAGGCCCCGGCACCGGCTGGCAGCCCCGGCACCTGCTGCTGGAACAAGGCGCCCGCCGCGCCCTGTTACCGACCTACAGCAAGACTGACTCCAGTGGCGAATATGTCTTTGATCACGCCTGGGCGGCCGCCTATCAGCGCCATGGGCTCCGCTACTTCCCGAAACTGGTCACCGCCGTGCCGTTTACACCTGTTCCCGGCCCCCGGCTGCTACTCCCGGAAGGAGAAAGCGCATCACTCTGGCTGTCGGATGTCTTCACCGCCATGCGGGAGCGTGTCATACAGGAGCAGGCTTCAGGCTGGCACGCCCTGTTTGTACCGGAAGACTGGCTGCCAGCGGCCTCTGAAGCAGGACTACTCACCCGTGCCGGCTGCCGGTTTCACTGGCAAAACCCTGGCTACCGCGACTTCAGCGACTTTCTGGACACGCTGACCAGCAAGAAGCGCAAGGACATTCGCCGGGAACGACGCCTGCTGGCAGAGAAAGGCATACGTTGCCGGGTACAGTCCGGCCGGGACATCAGCCCTGCCGATACCGGATTTTTTGTTGATTGCTACACCCGCACCTATCACGAGCACGGCCAGCATCCCTACCTGAACCTGGCCTTTTTCCAGCACCTGTTTCGCTCCATGCCTGACCAGGTGCTACTGGTCACGGCCGAAGATGATGCCGGGCCGATGGCATCCGCCCTCTTCCTGCACGACCAGACCACTCTCTACGGGCGCTACTGGGGATGCCTGCGCCGTGCTGACGGTCTGCACTTCGAGCTCTGCTACTACCTGGGCATGGAAATCTGCATGCAACGGGGGCTTAGTGATTTCGACCCCGGCACACAGGGCGAACACAAACTGCTGAGAGGATTTGCGCCGCGACTGACACACTCCCTGCACTGGCTGAAGGAGCCGGCATTTCATGATGCCGTTAGCCGGTTTGTAGAAGAGGAGCGTAACCAGGTAGAGCGGTATTGCGAGGATGCCGCCAACCATCTTCCATACAGGAATAATGGCTGAGCCTGAAAATGAAAAAACCGCCCGACAACGCTTGTCGCGTGCAGGATGAAACCGGAAACAAAAAAGGCCCCGCGAACGGAGCCTTGATGGTTACTTAGTCGATTGGCAGGACATCTTCTGCCTGGAAGCCTTTCTGGCCTTTCACCACAGTGAATTCGACTTTCTGACCATCCTTCAGCGAACGATGACCATCGCCGCGAATGGCACGAAAGTGTACAAACACATCTTCGCCACCGGTACGCTGAATAAAACCGAAACCCTTGGTGTCATTGAACCACTTGACGGTGCCCTGCTCACGATTGGACATGCTGCAAAACCTCAAACTCTTTAATCGATATCCGCTGGCGCATCCACCTACTGCGACCGATTGCCCATGAGCATCCAGTCGTGATGGCATTACCACGTAACGTCCCGATTAAACACCGAATATATTAAGCTTGCAATCATCCGAAAAAACTGAAATCTGGCAGTAACAATCTTCCGGAAATCCGTAAAAAGTCAGCCCTCAGACAACCAGCAAGGGCATCGGACAATCCATCAATGCTGCCACTACCCGCAGCAGTTCATACTCCTCAAGATTCACCATGGCATCCGCCAGCACTGCAGTCGCCGCCAGTTCCAGCACCAGACGACGGTCATTCACTGGCAATCCCGCCAGAGTCTGCACTTCCCTCGCCAACTGCGAGAAACGCGATGACCCCACGGCAGGCAACTCAAGTACACGAGACGTAACCGTACGCATCAGGCGAGCGTGGGTACGTTCCAGCTTCTCACCTGACATTCCACCCGTGTGCAGGATAATCGCCAGCACCAGGGAGACCACATCAATACAGTTTTCCAGCTTTACAGGTCTTGCCCTGGCTGTCGGCAACAGCTGCTTGCGCATCAGCATCAACAGGGCAAACTCAAACGTACTGATCCGCTTGTCGAGTCGGGCAAACAACTGAAGCCGCGCAAAAAGCTCTTTCTGCTCAACCACAGACATGACCTGAAGACGAGGCAGGGCAAGCTCGGTCAACGGCAAGGCAAAGCGGATGCTGAGCCCGTCAAGCTGGCTGTGCAACTGCATTACCTCACGCTCAAGCCCGGGCATACGTTTACGCAGAAATGACGCCAGTTCCTGCGACGGCAAACCATTCTGCCTTGCCACCAGTGCAAACAATAATGACTGAGCACCCGTGCTTGTTTGCAATGCGGTCTTGATTGCCTCGGGCAACCGCCGGTGCAGTTCGACGGCCGACGCCAGCTCTGCCGGGTTCACGGTTCCTGCGCGTGACAACAAGGTTACCGCCTGCACCGACAGCTCCGGGGACACGCCACCGGCACTCACCTCACCCGCCATTACTGCCACACCACCCGGCATCACATACGGTATTGCAGGAAGCTCATTGGTCACCAGCCCGGAGGCCGCCTCAACTGGTGCAAAGTCCTCCTGTACACGATCCGCCACACGCTCCTGGCGTTGTTGCAAGGCACGCTGCCTCACCCTGCCCCGCGCCAGATAGCCGGGGCCAATAATGCGTATACGGTCTTCCAGTGGCGGATGCGTTGCCAGCAGTGAAGAAAATTTCAGCGTTTCGCCAAAGCAGAGGTGACTCATGTCTTCGGCATGCAGATTGTGCATCCAGGAACGCTCACTGCCATACATGATCTTGAGCAGCGCATTGGCCAGTCCGGCAGGGTTGCGTGTGAACTGCACACTGGACGCATCTGCCAGGAATTCGCGTTGCCGCGAAATTGCCGCCTTGATCAGGCGCCCGAAAAAAAGTCCGATATAACCGATCAGCCACAGCATCAGGCCGATAACAAAAAGATGAATACTCCCACCACGACGACCTGACCGACTGGATGAACTGCTGGAACTGTTCCACGACATCCGCATCATGAAACTGCCCATCTGGCCAATCGCCAGAATACCGGCGAGCAAGGCCATCAAGCGAACATTAAGGCGCATGTCGCCATTAAGGATATGACTGAACTCGTGCCCCGCCACCGCCTGCATCTCATCGCGATCAAATGCCTCCAGTGCGCCGCGAGTCACCACCATCACGGTATCGTCGAGGGTCAGCCCCGCCACAAAAGCGTTTATACCTGATTCACGATCCATGACATAAACCTGAGGAGGCCGAACCCCCGAAGCAATGGCCATTTCATCCACGACATTGATCAGGCGACGCTCATCCTCATCCGTCGTGGCAAAATCAACCCGTCGTGCCCCGACCATTTCCGCAAGGGCACTCCCGCCACCACGCAACTTCAGGTATTCAAGAAAGCTGCCACCGATAATCAGTACCAGCGAGCCAATCACGGCCTGCGATGACCAGGCATGCCAGAGCAGGTCGCCACCTGCCTCCTCTCCGAACAACCGCAACAATGCATAGAACGCAATATTCACGGCAAAAACAATGAGCACCACGGCACACAGAAAATAGAAAAGCAAACGCCCGGTCTGTCGCCGGGCGCTTGCCTGATGCTCGAAGAAATTCATGTCAGCGCAAATACGCTATCAAAAGCCAACGCGGACGGGCTGGCGAGCTTCCACATTGGGAATCTGGAGCTGGGTCGCCTGCGGAAAACCAAAGGCGCCTGCTACAAAGAAGTTGGGAAACTTCTCGCGATGAATGTTGTACTCCATGACAGCATCATTGAATGCCTGCCGGGCAAAACCCACGCGATTCTCAGTGGATGCCAGCTCTTCCATCAGCTGCTGCATGGTTTCATTGGCCTTGAGATCCGGATAGTTTTCCGACACTGCCAGCAGACGCCCCAACGAAGCACCAAGCACGCCTTCAGCCTGCGCCAGCAGTGCCATCTTGCCCGGATCTTCCACCGCTGCCGCCGCAGCCTTCTCTGCCGACACCGCCTGGCTGCGCGCAGCAATCACGTTGGTCAGCGTTTCCTTTTCATGGGCCATGTAAGCCTTGGCTGTGTCCACCAGATTGGGGATCAGCTCATAGCGACGCTGCAACTGCACATCAATCTGCGCAAAGGCATTCTTGAACCGGTTCCGGTGCGTGACCAGCCGATTGAATATGCCGACAAAGAACCACGCAATCAGCGCCAGCACACCCACAAACAATAGCAAACCCATCATGTCCCGCTCCCTCTGGTGCCCGAAAACCATGCCCTCATGCCAACCAACATTATCAGCGCAGACACCGTCCTTCCAGTACGTCCGTCACGAAATCCGCACGCCCTGACGGCCTCAGAAGGTCAGCCGGTACAGGAAGTAATGATCCAGCAGCAGGACAAAAAACAGCAGGAAGAGGTAGGTGATCGAAAAGCCAAAGGTTTTCATCGGCACTTTCGGGTCATTCCTGAACTTCAGCCTGAGCGCATAAACAAGGAAGATCGCACTCAATACCGT
>JBASJP010000450.1:0-3655 GCA_049655345.1 Moraxellaceae bacterium | reverse complement strand
GGGTGAGCGCCATGTCTCCGGTCAGGAGCCATCGCTGGAGCTGGCGCTGACGGCGCACATCGTGCCGGAACTTGAGCTGGAAATTCTCAACATGACGGGGTGCAAACATGCGTGAGCAACCGGATGGTGCCGCATTGCTGGCGATTGCGCGTGACGTACTGCGCAAGGAACTCCTGCCATTGTTGCCGAAAGATCGTGCGTATGAAGCACTGATGATTGCCAATGCCATGAGCATTGCCGAGCAGCAGTTGCGCAGTGGTGAGGCCGCAGGGCGTGCCGAACATCAGGCATTGCAGTATGTGCTGAAGCAGGATGGCGACCTGGCTGCACTGAATCGCGTACTGGCGGAAAAAGTGCGTGCCGGCGACATGGACGCGAATGTCGAGGCACAGCATATTTTGTGGGACAGTGTTGTGCAGCGGGTGCGTGAAAGTGCTCCCCGGGCCTTGGCAGCGTATGGCATCAGGTAATGCCTGTCTGCAAATAAAAAATGAAATAAAAAAGCCGGCATACGCCGGCTTTTTTATGGGGCAATGATCAGAGGGCAGTGATCAGAACTTGTAGCCGACACCAATCATGAAGGCCAGAGGATCAATTTCCAGTTCGCCGGCCTTGACGCCATTGACTTCAACATCTGTGTTGATGTCGATTTTCCAGATGGCAGCGTTCAGTACCAGATTGCTGCCAAGGTCGATATCAACGCCAGCTTCCAGTGCCAGGCCAACGGAATCACTCAGTTCAAGATCAGCACCGGGGATGTCGTCTTCAAAGAACATCGTGTAGTTCAGGCCGGCGCCCACGTATGGATGGATGTTTCCGGCAATCGCCGGATACCACTGCATTGTCACGGTCGGCGGCAAATGTTTGGTCGAGCCAAGTTCTACACCTGCCGAGGTAATGTCGTGCTTGAATGGTGTAGCGGCGAGCAGTTGCACACCAACAGTCGGGGCAAGGAAGTAGGTGCCGGTCAGGCCCAGCTGGGTATTGTTATCCACATCGAGTTGCAGGGCGCCGCCAGCAACCTTGTCGGTTACATCAGGGTTGACAGTGGCAATGCCGGCACGCAGAACAACATCGCCTGCTTCATAGGCCATGGCCTGACCGGCGGTGGCGGCAAGAATACTGGCAACCAGAGCGGCTGATTTGATACGCATGGGTAATTCCCCTTGATTGAAAAGATAACTGGCCGGTTGTCCTGCCGCGGCATTGCCGCAACAGGCATCAACACAACATGGGCCAATCGTAGGGGAGTCCGCACGGATGGTATTGATATAAATCAATAGACGGCACCGGCCTGCCATGGTGACAGGCCGATGTTTGATCTGGCGCAGTTTTTTGTCAGGTTCCAGGTGTGGTTTGCCCGTTTCTATCCCGGCATCCGGTCCAGTACACGGTAGGCCAGCGCCTCGTGCAGGTGCGGTGACAGTATCCTGGCTTCGCCCTCCAGATCGGCAATGGTGCGGGAAACGCGCAGAACGCGATGGTAGGCGCGGGCGGAGAGGCGCAGCCGCTTCATGGCCAGCTCCAGGGTGTCGGCATCCTCGCGGGAGAGTGCCGCATGCTCGCTCACCATGGAGGGACTCAGCTCCTGGTTCAGGTGGCCCTGGCGTGCCTGCTGGCGCTCACGTGCCGCCAGTACCCGTGGCTTTACCGTGGCGGTGCTTTCACCGGCACTGCCGCGGTGCAGCACCTCCGCCGGTAGTGCCGGAACTTCGACATGCAGGTCGATACGGTCCAGCAGGGGGCCGGACAGGCGGCTGCGGTAGCGGGCCACCTGGTCGCCGGTGCAGCGGCAGCGCGCCGTACCGTCACCCAGATAGCCGCAAGGGCAGGGGTTCATGGCGGCGATGAGCTGGAAGCGGGCGGGAAAGCGGACCTGGTTGGCGGCGCGGGAAATCACCACATGCCCTGATTCCAGCGGCTCGCGCAGGACCTCCAGCACCTTGCGGTCAAATTCGGGCAGTTCATCAAGGAACAGCACGCCGTGGTGGGCCAGGGTGATCTCGCCCGGACGCGGGTTGGAGCCACCTCCGACCAGCGCCACGCCAGAGGCGGTGTGGTGCGGTGCCCGGAACGGCGGCTGCCGGTCCGGATCATCAGCATGCCCCAGCAGGGAGCGGATGGCGGCAACCTCCAGAGACTGCTGCTCTCCGAGCGCGGGCAGCAAGCCCGGCAGGCGGGACGCCAGCAATGTCTTGCCGGTACCGGGCGGGCCCAGCATCAGGAGTGAATGTCCCCCGGCGGCGGCAATCTCCAGTGCCCGGCGGGCCTGATGCTGCCCTTTCACATCGGCCATGTCAGGGCCACTTGTCAGGGTGTTGCACCGTGCTGGTGCGGGCTGCTCCAGTGCCAGTCGCTGCTGGCCGTTGAGGTGGGCATAAACCGCCAGTAAGTGGTCACCGGCATAGACTTCGGCGCCCTGGGGCCGCGCCGCCTCCATGGCATTGGCTGCCGGAACGAACAGGGCGTGTCCCGCATCCCGTGCCGCCAGACTGGCAGGCAGCACACCATTGATGGCGCGCAGCTCGCCGGAGAGGGCAAGCTCGCCCATGAACTCGGCACGGTCAAGCACCCCGGCCGGCAACTGGCCATTGGCGGCCAGGATGCCCAGTGCAATCGGCAAGTCAAAGCGCCCGCCAAACTTGGGCAGGTCGGCTGGTGCCAGATTGATGGTGATGCGCCGCTGCGGAAATTCGAAGCCGGAGTTGATCAGCGCAGAACGCACCCGGTCCTTGCTTTCACGCACGGCGGCCTCGGGCAGGCCGACAATGGCGAGCCCGGGCAGACCGGGGCTGAGGTGGACTTCAACAGTGACGGGCGGGGCATCGAGGCCCAGCTGGGCGCGCGTACGCACGCGGGCGAGTGACATCGCTTGTTCTCCCTGAACATGACGCCCTGCATTCCTTGCAGGGCCTGGGTTGGCTGACGGTGAATCAGGACTGGTCCGTGCGGTTTTCCAGAGCGGCAACACGGTGCTCGAGTGACTTCATTTCGCGTTCGACGGCTTCCAGCCGGCTGCGCGTACGGGTCAGCAGGGCGGCCTGCACATCAAACTCTTCTCGCGTGACCAGCTCCATGCGGGCGAGTGCTTCGCGCAGGACGGCCTTGATGTTTTCCTCGATGTCGCCCCGCAGCTGACGCACGCCGGGTGGCAGAACCTGGGAAAGCTGCTCGCTGACGCGATTGACGATCTGCTCCAGTGCCATCTCGATTCACTCCTGAACGGATTAATGGTTGGCGATTCTAGCACCAATGCGTGAGTGCGGAGCCGTGTTGCTACGCATGCACCGTTGTTGTGCGCCAATTTGGGGTGTTTACCGTTTGTCTGCACCGTGACGGGGAGCCTAAATGGTGCAAATGCGTTTGCGGTGTCGTCGGGCCCAGTGAATTCAGGCATTCAGCAGAATTGGCACGGCTTCTGCAAAGAGTCTGGCAAGTGCTGAAAAGCGCGATGTTGAAAGCCTCAAATCTTTTCAGGCAACCAAAGTCCCATATCTGGAGTTGTGCACATGAAGCTGACCAAGATCTCTGCTGCTGTTCTCTCCGCCGGCATGCTGTTCGTTGCCGCTTCCGCCAATGCTGCTGATGAAGCGTTCACCACCGCTGGCAGCGTTGCGATGACCTCTGATTATCTGTACCGCGGTATTTCCCAGAC
>JBASJP010000449.1:0-2395 GCA_049655345.1 Moraxellaceae bacterium | reverse complement strand
CGCGTTGTAGCCGCAGTTGCAGGCCGGCAGTCTGTGCATGCATTGCAGGAATCTTCTCGCCGGGATGCCGGGAGCGCAAGCGCGACACAAGATATTGCAGGTGTTGCTGGTGTTGGCGCAGGCGTTGTGCATGGGCACGCTGCAGACGCAGCTCCAGTTCGTCCAGCTTTTGCGAGAGGTCCTGCAGGCGTTGTCCGGGGTGGCGAAGTCGTGCGCGTAGATGCGATAACTGCTGCTTCAGGCGCGACAGGTGTGTGCGCAAGGCGCGCGTGAGCAGCACCTCAAACCCGCCAAGCGTGGCGAGCAGCTCTTCCCCGTCCGGGCTCAACAGTTCGGCAGCAGCAGAGGGCGTGGGGGCACGCACATCGGCGACAAAATCGGCGATGGTGAAATCGGTTTCGTGACCGACGCCGCTTACTACCGGCAAGCGACTGCCTGCAATGGCACGTGCCACGGTTTCTTCATTGAATGCCCAGAGGTCTTCAAGTGAGCCCCCCCCGCGTGCCAGCAGGATCGCATCGAATTCTGCCTCGCGGTTGGCCAGCGCTATTGCTCGTACGATGGCGGGCGCGGCTTCGGTGCCCTGTACCGGAACCGGAATTACAGTAACTGGCAATCCGGGAAAGCGCCGCTCCAGTACCGAGATAATGTCGCGAATCGCCGCCCCGGTAGGAGAGGTAATCACGGCGAGGTGGCGCAGGGTCTCTGGCAGCGGGCGCTTGCGCTCTTGCTCAAACAGGCCCTCCTGTTGCAGACGCATACGCAACTGGTCGAACGCGCGGCGCAGTGCACCAAGCCCGGCCTCTTCCATCTGCTCTACAATCAGCTGGTAATCGCCACGCGGTGCATAGAGGCTCAGGCGAGCCTTGACCACAACCTGCTGGCCGTTTTTTGGAACAAAATTCAGCAGCCGGTTATTGCCGCGAAACATGGCGGCACGGATTTGTGCACCAGCATCCTTGAGTGTGAAATACAGATGGCCAGACGATGGCTGCGACAGGTTTGAGATCTCGCCCTCCACCCAGAGATTGGGAAAGCTGTTCTCGAGCAGGTCACGTACATGCTCGTTGAGCAGGGTGACTGACAGGATCTGGCGAGAGGTGGTCATGCGGGCAGCTTCCGGTTCGGGAACATGTGGCGTCCGCATGATTCTAATGTGAATGCATATGGCATCGACACTGGTTCTGCACGCCGGTCTGTTTATACTTGTTGCCCAGTTATGAACGACATGAGGCCGAGGGAATGAACCGGGTTGTATCAGTGGTGTTGCTGGCAGCGGCCGTGGCAGGTGGTAGTGGCTGGTATTACCGTGAAACCATCAAGGCATGGCTGAATCCGCCCCCTTCGGCAGATCATCCTGATGCCACGCCGGATGTGCTCTATTCATGGGTGGACAAGGATGGTGTAACGCACTTTTCGGAAAAGCCCGGCAAGGGAGAGCGTCTGGAGTTTGATGGTGGCCGTATTACGCCGGTGGATGTGGTCGAGGCGCCGGTGTTGCTGCCACCCGAGCCTGTGCGGGATGGGGCTGGGGCCTCTACCGGGAACGTCATTCTGGACATGCGGGCCGAGATGGAGCGCAATGCCCAACTCATGAATGAGGCAAAAGCTGCCCGCAGCGGGCTGTAGCGCTGGTCGGCTTGTGGCTGCCGCTGGTAGTGGCAGTGGTCTGCATATCTGCCGGGCATGCTAGGTTTTGATCGTTACTCCTGTTGTAACAATGCTGCTGTCCGGAGGATGCGACATGAGTCAGAAGTGGGTGGTGCCCGTGGTCGTGGCGGGGCTGCTGGCGGGTGCAGGCTGGCACTTTCGTGAGCCGCTGAAAGCTCGTCTGGATACCCTTTTGCAGAAGACCGCTGTGCAGGATGTGGTGTCCGGAGAGGTGGAGAGTGCCTCTGCCGTAGCGGACGGCAAGGAAACTGTCTATCACTGGGTGGATGAAAACGGGGTTTCCCACTTTGACCAGCGCCCGCATGACGGCAGTCAGGCAGTGGTAATCGACCAGCGCCGTATCCAGTCGCTGGATAGCCTGGACGCTCCTGAACTGGATGATGCCGGTAATCCTGTGGTCAGCCTGCCCCCGGCAGGGGGCAAGACGGGGCCTGCAGGCACCATTCCCGGGTTTCAGGAAAAGCTGCAGCGTGCAGAAGACCGGTCTGGGCAGGCCCGGCAGGAATACGCTCCCTGATTATCGGTTGACTGCCCATCTCTCTGATCCGTTCGGTTCCCCCCGACCGGGCCTTTGCTCTATAATCCCGCCCTTGCTTTTGCCCCCTTGTCTGGTGCCCCCCATGCTCGAGATCGTTCAGGAAGCGCTCACATTTGATGATGTCCTCCTGCTGCCGGCCTATTCCGAGGTCCTGCCCAAGGACGTCAGCCTGAAAACCCGCCTCAC
>JBASJP010000448.1:0-5619 GCA_049655345.1 Moraxellaceae bacterium | reverse complement strand
GCTTATCCGGCATCTACCAAACTGGTCATTGGCTAGGGGCTGCGCCGGCTTGGTATTTTGGGGTGTTTCCTGAGGTGGTTCGATTTGAGCTTGTCCTCCCCTTCATGCAGTCTCTGCGAAGAGACTGTCGCGTGCCGTTTCGATGACGACTGCCGTGACGGGATGGGTGAGCCGCCGCTCAGCCGTGATGGCCCAGAACTGCTCCCGCAATTCCTCGGTACGACCTAGCTCCCGCACGTCCAGTTGCAGGCAAAGCTCACCAGAAATTGCGGCGGGCACCGGGAAGACGCCCGCACCGGCCTGACCGAATGCCTTCATCAGTGCTCCGTCCTCAAACTCTCCCGCGACTTGCGGGTGTACCCCCGCATCGGTCAGCCAGCGCAACAGCGGTCCACGCAGGGCACTGTCCATGCCTGGGAGCAATAGTGCCGCTCCCTTCAATATCTGCGGGAAATCTTCTTCCTTGCACGGTAGCGTACGGAGCAGGGTCGGGCTGGCCAGAAAGGCTACGCCACTGGAGCCCAGTTCATGCGAGTAGCATTTCACCTCAAGTCCCGGTGGGTGCGGTGCATCCGCAATCACCAGATCCAGCTCGTGAATTGCGAGTTCGGCCAGCAGGCGTGGCAACTTGTCCTCGCGGCAGACCAGGCGCACCGGTTCGGCCAGGGTTAGCACGGGCGCGAGCAACTGGTAGATCACTGACTTGGGAACGACATCAGCTATGCCGACACGAAACAGTATGCGCCGCTCCCCCGAACCAGTCCCTGGGCGCTGGCGTAAGACATTCTCTAGCTCGCCGGTGGTGCGGAAGATGTCCTCGGCATAGCTGAGGGCAAGTCGCCCGGTCTCTGTCAGCACCAGACGCCGGCCCAGGCGCTCGAACAGCGGCACACCTAGCGTGTCCTCGAGCTTGCTGATCTGGCCGGACAGGGTCTGCGGTGTGAGATGCACTTGTTCGCTGGCGCGGTGTAGGCCACCTGCCCGGGCTACCGCCCAGAAACAGCGGAGCTGGTTGAGGTTAAGCATGCTATATGTTCGATAATTACGAAGTTAAAGCATATTAAAATCGAATTTATCGAATAATGGAATGCCCCCAGCATAGCGCCTGTGCAATTCGGGGGAACGTCAGACGATGAGCATTGTTGCCATCAAGGCGGCCGGCCAGTGAGTACGAGGCTGAAGCGGCCGCGACCGGGTACAGGAAACTGAGGGGTTAGTTCGGAAATGAATGAAATGACGCAACAAGTGATGGTTGGTGAGCCATGGATGTGGGGAGGGTTCATCACATTTGTAATTGTGATGTTGTTGCTGGACCTGTTCGTTTTTGGCGGTGGCAAGTCGCACAAGGTGAGCGTGAAGGAGGCGGCCCTCTGGTCGTTGCTCTGGGTGACGCTGGCACTGGTATTCAACGGTCTGCTTTACTGGTACCTGAGTGATGCTTTCGGTCATGTGGTTGCGGAGCAGAAGGCACTGGAGTTCCTGACCGGCTATGTGATCGAGAAGTCACTTTCGATCGACAACGTCTTTGTCTTTCTGCTGATATTCAGTGCCTTTAGCGTGCCGGCCGAGTATCAGCGCCGTGTGCTTTTGTACGGGGTGCTGGGTGCCATCGTGATGCGTGCTGTCATGATTCTGGCGGGCGCCTGGGTGGTGCGCGAGTTTGCATGGGTGCTGTATATCTTCGGTGCCTTTCTGGTTATTACCGGGATACGCATGCTGCGGGCGGTTGATGAAACGCCAGACCTTGAGCAGAATCCCTTGCTGCGCTTTGCTCGTCGCCATCTCCGGCTGACTTCAGACTATCGTGGTGAAAAGTTCTGGGTAGTGGAGAACGGCGTCCGCGTATTCACACCACTTTTCCTTGTGCTGTTGATGATTGAGGCCTCGGATCTGGTGTTTGCGGTGGACTCCATTCCGGCAATCTTTGCCATCACCACTGATCCCTTCATTGTATTTACCTCGAACATCTTTGCCATCATGGGCTTGCGGGCCCTGTATTTCCTGCTGGCAGACATGGCTAGCAGATTTCACTTGCTGAAGTATGGTCTGGCTATGGTGCTGACCTTTATTGGCACCAAGATGCTGATTGCCCCCTGGTATCACATGCCCGTGGAGGTCTCCCTGGCAATTGTATTGACCACAATTTTCGCCAGTGTCGCTGCCAGCCTTCTTGGTGTACGCAAGGATGGTGGCACGGCGGCATGACAAGAGATCGCCGTTGAGTAAGGGCGATATGCTCATGTTTCATGAGCATATCGCGAATGGTTATTGCAGGCGTGATTCTGGAAACAGTTGGTGCATTTTCGATGACTGACAATTTTGAAACTTGAAGAATGTCAATCTTGTGCGATAACTGACAAAGTGAAAAGCTAGGCAAAGCGTGAAGTGGTTGGCGTTGTTTGTGTGAGCATGAATATTGAATTTGTCAATTTGAGGTGCTTGTTTTTTCGCCAATCCATGGCGGTATCTGATTCAGGGTAGAATTACAGGGAGATGCTGATATGTCAGCCATTACTTACAGCCTGAGTACCATGAATATGGCAGTGGTCAATCCAGTTGGTAAGTCTTTTGTACTGGGCTTGCCAGATAGACAAGGGAATTACTGCATCGGTTTTGCAGGCATGGTCTGGAAAATCCCCTCTGGCGCTTACCAGCCGGGGGACAGGGTCCGGGTGATGGACTTTGATGAACAGCGGCTTCAGGTGGAGCGCATCATCAACTAAGGTGAGGGTGCACTCACTACGTGGGCTTTGGGGGATGGTTGCGTTTGTAGGTCCTGCAGACCGCGCAGGACCTACAAACTGGACGTTTTCATGACGGGTTTGATGCCCGTAATGCCAGCCAGGCAGCTATCCAGGTCAAAATTGGCTGGAGAGCTTGCCGGTTGATCCAGTATGCGAACGTCAGCAATGTCATGAATGTTCAATTGAAAGGGTAGTTTTTCCTTTTCTTCGATTGCGACAAGATGAACCCCCTCGCGTGAAAACAGAAGCCCCTGCGGGTGCACGACAGGAAGCAAGGATTGGCTGGCACTGTGTCGCATGATGGCGATGGCACTGTTATTCAGTAGTGCTTCTTGCAGAAGACCAAGGTGTTTGGTGGCGGCCTCTGCATTTTTACCTTCCTTGATGCTTGGCTTGATGCGGATTTTTCCTAGCCAGGAAGCATATTCCCGGTTGTGAGCCTGCTTCAGCGCATTTTCTGCCCGATTGAACAAAGGCTGCAGGTCGTCGAGCAGTGCGCTTGGCAGGATACAGTCGAGGCAGTTTTCCATCAGTTTGATCGCTGCGGCAGTTCTGCCATTCATCCAGCGAACCTCGATGGTGGGGGCCCGTTCACTGGTTTCCTAGGTCGGGTTGCGACTGCGGTTGTGGCGAACCTGATGGATGCGGCCCTCCTGTGCGAGCTGTTCGAGATCACGCTCAATGGTGCGGGGGGAGACGCCGGGAAACCGGGCCTTGAGATCCATGGAGTTGAGAGACAGATCCTGCAGTATCCGGATGATGTGATTGAGTCTTTCTTGTCTGTCCATACTTCAAAAAATAATGATGTTGAATAGTCGTCCTTAAATCACATGCTGACGACAGCTTGTGTCGCTAACATATTGATTTTTTTGCTTAAAATCCACTTTTTTGATGGGATGGCCGTTTGTCATGAATAAATGGACTCTTGTCTGTGAGGTGTGGCGATCCACTGACAGGTCAGTGTCAGCCATGGTTGCTATGGGCAGTCGCGGGCGACACCGGTATCCTTGCGCGTTTCCAGTAACTGGTTTGAGCCATGCCGACGTCCAAACCCATGATTGCCTTTCAGGGCCGCAAGGCGGCCCGGGAGGGTAGCGAACAACGGCGTCTTGCCATTCTGCATGCGGCATTGCGCATCGTTGCACGGGAGGGCGTGCGCGGCGTGCGGCATCGGGCTGTGGCGACCGAAGCTGATGTACCCCTGTCTGCGACAACCTATTACTTCAAGGATATCCACGATCTTCTGGCGGATGCATTTACCCTGTACGCCAAGGAGTCGATGGAGGGGTTCATCGACCCGTTCTGGAGCCGGGCCAACCTCTGGCTCAGTGCCTATCCGGAGAAGGTGCGTCAGTATCCGGAGCAACTGGATGAGGTGGTGGATCATCTGGCGGTGATGGGGGCGGATTATGTTGTGATGCGTGTCAGTACGTTGCGCGACAACATCATCATGGACAATGCGTTCCGTTACGCGGCCATGACAGATGCGCGCATGCATGCACTGGCCATTCAGCATGACCAGCGCTTGCTGGGTAACTTCATCCGGCTGCTGAAGTATCTGGGTGCCAATGAGGTTGAGCTGGCTGCACGTTCATTGATTGGTACAGTAAGACGGCTGGAGTATGAGGGCATGCTCAGTGCTGTCGGTGAATTTACTCACGAACGGATCAGGCATGCCATGCATCATCAGCTAAGAGCGATGTTGTTGATATGAGTGACAGTTTGCAGAGAGTGAGGCTGGAGTCCGGGTGGAAGCATGCTCTTGCCAACGAATTTCTTGCCCCGTACATGCATGAGTTGCGCGGCTTTCTGGATGCAGAAAAAAAAGCCGGCAAGGAAATTTATCCTCCAGGCCCGGAAATGTTTGGGGCCTTCAATTCCACGCCGTTGTCAAAGGTGAAGGTGGTGATTCTGGGGCAGGACCCGTATCACGGACCACGCCAGGCGCATGGCCTGTGTTTTTCGGTGCGTCGTGGTGTTCAGCCGCCGCCGTCCCTGATCAATATCTACAAGGAAATCCAGGCGGATCTTGGTATTGCTGCCCCGCGCCATGGTGAGCTTACGCACTGGGCCGAGCAGGGTGTTCTGCTGCTGAACAGTGTGCTGTCAGTACAGGCCGGTTTGGCGGCCTCGCATCAGGGACGGGGCTGGGAAACCTTCACTGATGCGGTTATT
Organism: Moraxellaceae bacterium; assembly: GCA_049655345.1. GTDB lineage: Bacteria > Pseudomonadota > Gammaproteobacteria > Pseudomonadales > Moraxellaceae > UBA2031. The sequence continues at coordinate 700 of JBASJP010000448.1, read as the reverse complement.
CGCGTGCTTAATGATGAGCGTGAGCATCTCGTGTTCCTGCTGTGGGGTAATTATGCCCAGCGCAAGGGGCGCTTCATTGATACAAAAAAACATCTGGTGCTGAAAGCAGCACATCCGTCGCCGCTTGCTGCCAATCGTGGTGGCTGGTTTGGTTGCCGGCATTTTTCGCAAACCAATCACTATCTTGAGGCGCATGGTCTGGCGCCGATTGACTGGTCTCTGCCTGCCTGAGGTATTTCATGTCTGACGTTCCCGTTGTATTGCTTGAAGAGCGTGTGCTTGGTGATGGTCGATTGCTTGCCTTGGCGACACTTAACAGCGAGCGTTCGCTGAATTCCCTCAGCCTCGACATGATTGAGCTGTTGTTGCCAGCCATGCAACGTTGGGCAACAGACCCGCGTGTGGTGGCAGTTTTCCTGCAGGGGGCGGGCGAGAAAGCATTTTGTGCCGGTGGAGATGTACGTCGCATCTGCCTTGGTGTGCGTGAAAACGGAATTGAAGACCCGTATGCACAGAAGTTCTTCACGCAAGAGTACAAGCTGGACTATCTGATCCACACTTTCCCGAAGCCATTTATTGTCTGGGGGAACGGTATTGTCATGGGAGGTGGTATCGGGCTTATGTGCGGCGCCTCGCATCGTGTGGTCACTGAAAGTTCACGACTGGCCATGCCGGAAATCACGATTGGTCTCTATCCCGC
>JBASJP010000447.1:0-2361 GCA_049655345.1 Moraxellaceae bacterium | reverse complement strand
GCGCAACCCGGAATCAGCTTGCGTATCACGGGCTCTGCCGCAGCGGTGATCTTGTCCTTGTCGCTGAAGGCGCACAAAAACGGTTTGTGAAACTGGAACAGCACTTGCCACGCGGCGCGATTTGCCGGGGTGGCGGGATCATCCGGCGTGACCGGCACCAGCTTTGGAAACTGTCGCGCACCTTCCTTGTAACTTTCATCCGGAAATGGCGCGTCATACGCGGCCACCACGTCATCTGACAGCGGCGTTGCACAGCCGCCGGCCACAATTTTGCCGGTAGTAAACACGGGTGTTGTCTGCGAAAACTCCTGCCATTTCAGGAAGGCCTCGCCAGGATGAAAGTCGCCGGTTGGCAGCATGGTATTGGCGGCTACCACACGTGCAAACAACTCCGGGTGCTCGCCAACCAGACGCAGCCCGATCAGCCCGCCCCAGTCCTGGCACACCAGCGTGATGTTGGTAAGGCCCAGTTGCACCAGTAACGAGCGTACCCAGTCAACATGACGCTGATAGGTGTAATCCGTGCGCTGCGTTGGTTTGTCGGAGCGGCCAAAGCCGATCAGGTCGGGCGCAATCACGCGATACCCGGCGGCAGTTACCACCGGAATCATCTTGCGGTACAAAAAACTCCATGACGGTTCGCCGTGCAGCATCAGCACAACGGGCGCATCCGCTTGTCCTTCATCCAGATAATGCATGCGCAGTTCGCCACCTTCGGTGTCGTCCACCATCAGGTAGTGCGGTGCAAAGGCGTAGCCGGGCAGGTTGGCAAAACGTTCATCAGGGGTACGCAGGAATTTCATGGGGTTTTCTTCCTTGGCAGCGTTGATGTCGCAGGCACAATGAGGGGCAGGGTGGAAAGGATCAGGCGGACTTTACGGGCCAGCGAGGCCTTGTCTTCGTCCATGCGGCTGCTGACCAGCAGGCCTTGCAGGCACAGCTGCAGGTGTTCGGCATGTGCAGAAATGTCGGTGTCTGCCGGCAGGCGACCATCGTGTTGCAGGCGTTGCAGGCTGTGCTCAAAACCGGCACGAATTTTCTGCGCGCCACGCAGCAGCACGGCATCCACCGCGCCTTGTGTGCCACCCATTTCCATCGAGGTATTCACCAGCAGGCAGGCCATGGCCGGGTGCCTGCTGTCTGCATAATCGTAGGTGGTTTCCAGAAAGCGGCGCAGGCCGGCAAGGGCATCCTGTTTGTCATAGGCTTCCTTGCGGTCGCGATCATCCGGCGGCACGGCATCTGTGCCTTCCAGAAAATGCCGGACACGCCAGCCCACAACCATCTGCAGGTAATGTTCGAGGGCGGCTTCAAACAGCCCTTCTTTCGAGCCAAAGCGGTTGTACAGGCTGGGGGCACGCAGCCCGGTGGCATCTTCCAGCTCGCGAATGCCGGTGGCGCCAAAGCCGTTCTGCCAGAACACCATCATGGCGCGCTGCAGCAGCTTGTTGTCGTCAATCTGTCGTGGTCTTGCCATGGGCCGGCCTGTCAGCCTTATTTTGTAGCGTTCGATACAAAATAAGGCCGCTGCGCCCGGAGGTCAATCACGCGGGCGACGAATGGTTGGGTGGAGATGGGGTGAAGCTGATCCGAAAGTGAGCTGGTCTTCGTATGGCGCGGCGAAAGAGGCAGTCGCCACGGTGGCGTGCGGGCTGATGGTGCTGAAGTACGGGGCGGCCCGGCACACGCCAAGGCTGAACAGGCGGGTGCCGCCTGGAAGCTTCTTCATGCGGTTGAACAGGGCGAGGGCGTTCATCTCTCGCGATAGCCAAGGAAATCGCGTCCAGTGCATGCGAGCTCGGGTAGTCAGGCTGCATGATGCGCCAGCCCTGCGCCAGCCCTGCATCGGGGCGAGATAGCCCTCCTGATAGGCGGCCTGTGCCTGCGTGGCCGGCACAACAAGTGCCAGTCCGGCCAAGACAGTGGCCAGATGGCGGCGGCCGCTGCTGGTGATGGATTTGGTGATGATGCTGATGCGGTTGCGAATGGTGTTCATGGTCCTTGTCCCCTCGTGCTTCCTGTTTTGTGACTTATTGGTCGAGCGAGGCGAGTCTGTTCTCTGGCCGGGTGAGGCGTAATGACCGGCAGCGGCAGACGGCTTGACCTGACAGGACAAACGACGAGTGGGGGAGGGGCTGGCTTTGGGTGTTGCTGCTGGGGAGGGGGCTGGTTTTCAAGGCGGGCATAGCATCCCGCACCTGTCGGTACGGGATGCTATGCCGGGTTGATCCTGTTTAGTCTTGTCGCTTAGTCCTGCTGCTTGAGCGCCAGCAAGGGGGCGGACAGGCGATCCGGGTGGCGCGGCACCATGCCCTTGAACGAGCCAATGATGAGCGGCAGATCCTGCTCGATATTGCCGGT
>JBASJP010000446.1:0-4890 GCA_049655345.1 Moraxellaceae bacterium | reverse complement strand
TTCAACCTGCGCAACCTGCGCATGACCCGTGACCAGGCCGAAGCCACCTGCCGAGAGGTCATGGCCCAGGCCCGCGCCGATGGTATCTATGTCCGTGCCTACCTGTCCGGTGCCTGTGCGTGCCCCTATGACGGCCTCACCGATGTCAGTGTCGTTCATGAGCTGAGTGAACGCTTGCTTACTGCTGGCGCCAACGAGGTTGCGATATCCGACACCATTGGTGCCGGCAATCCGAAACAGATCCGCGACATTCTCGGCCCGCTGGTACGCGCCCACGGCGCCACGCCATTCAACCTCCACCTGCATGACACCCGCGGCATGGCCCTGGCAATGACCTGGGCCGGACTGGAGGCGGGGGTCCGGCATTTTGATGCCAGCATCGGCGGCCTCGGGGGTTGTCCGTTTGCCCCGGGCGCCAGCGGCAACGTCGCCACCGAGGATCTGTTGTACCTGCTGCACGGGGCCGGTTTTGATACCGGCATCGACCTCGATCACCTCTACGATGCCGTGGCCGTGGCAGAGTCCATCACGCAGCAGTCCCTTGGGGGAAGCTACACCCAGTGGCGTCGTTCCCAGGAACGGCGCCACTGGGAACAGGCAAACACCTGCGCACCGGAAGACGGCCGCGCCGGGTAAACCGGCCATCCGCCCGTTCCCCCGTTGATGTGATGCTGCACCCGCTTTCCGGTCGCGGCCGATGCCGGCACTGGCAGAGCGGCGGCGGCTGGTCTATACCAGAAACACCAGCCCCTCATCACAACAACGCAAGGGTGACCATCATGCAGCTTCCCCACACCGTGACCCTCAACAACCTCGACGCCAAAAACCTGCACCGGCAGATCATCCAGCTGGAGGCGATGTGTGCCGACCTGGATGCTGACGACAGCATGGAGGCCAGCACGCTGAAGGACACCGTCAGGTTATTGCACGAAATCGAGGAGTCCCTGCGCGAACAGGGCAGGGCGATGCACCATCACTGATGTCCGATCCGGATAACTGGTGCCTGATGCCTGATGCTCAAGCGGGAAAAGACGCGCCTGTCATGGCGTGAAAGCCGTTGCGCAAGCTGGCAGAATGCGCGCTCTGCCACCGGAGCCCGCCATGATTTTCCAGACCCTGCTCGACCGCCTGAAAAAGGGTGACGCCGACTTTGAAGACGTGATCGCCCATGTCAACGATCACTACGAGTACACCCCCACCCGCTTTACCAATGGTCTGGGTGCCGATCCGGTGGTGAACGAGGCGGGCAAGAACGAAGGTTCCTGCCGCCTGTTTGCACTGGCCAAAGTTAAAGGTCTGGGTAGCGCAGATACCGTACAGCTGTTTGGCCGCTTCTATCTTGACGACGTGCTGAAGCATCCCGACGGTAGCGACCACGCCAACATACGCCGCTTCATGAAGGATGGCTGGGCCGGCATCGTGTTTGACGGCACCGCACTGGTCCCGAAAGAAGACTGAGGCCGCCGGAGCGGTCTGCCCGCAGCTTATGACCGCTTCTGCAACACCATCGCCAGCAGCACCCCCGTCAGCGCAATCACCGTGAACGTGGCAAAGCCCTTTAGCAACATCTCCGGATCGCTCACGCCCCAGATCATCAGCACGCCCAGAACGGCCAGCACAACCAGCAACAGCACCAGCGCAAGCCGTGCCAGGTTGCCGGCCGGGGACTGTGGAAGATTCTCCGGAGGAAGGGGGGAGTCACTCATGGCATGGCCCTGCACAAGGATGGGAAGCCCGTAGCAAACCATACCGCCGCCATCCGGTCACGCGCATTCACGGCACCTGCAGCCGACCACCCTGACGACGGTCAAGGCGATAATCCTGTCGACGCCTAGAATCCGGCCTGATTTCCCCTCTCAGGATGCCGTCATGCCGCTGCCGCCCGGATTGCAGGCACTGTTGCCGCCACTGCCCTCGCTTGCCTCCCTGCCACCGCCGCCACCACCGCCACCTGCACTGCTGCGCCGGCTGCACCCCCTGCTGCTGATGCCGGTGCGCCTGATGCCGTTCCCCTTGCAGCGCCGGTTGCTGGAGCGTCTGCTGCGTGAAACATTTCAGGCCCATGCCGCACAGGGACACATGCGCTTCCTCTACGGCCGCTGGATCCGCTTTACCGTTACCGACCTCCGCAGCCACTGGAATATGAGTTATGGCGATCTCGGCCCCATCGTTGCTGACAGCCTGTTGCGCCCTGATGTGACCATCCGTGGGGATCTGGCAGCATTTGTCGCGCTCGCGCATCAGGAAGAAGATCCGGACACCCTGTTTTTCCAGCGCCGCCTGGTGATAGAAGGCGACACCGAACTGGGACTGCAGGTCAAAAACCTGATGTTTGCCTCCGAGCTGCCGTACATGGCGCGTGAAATTTCGCGGGTGGCGGCAGCGTATTACCGGCAGCTGGCATGACAATTGTTGCCTGTGCCGCGTGACTCAGGAATACAGGTCGGCATCCGTCAGTTGCAATTGCCCCGGCTGGCCAAACCAGTAGCCGTTGCAGCTGTCGCTATCGGTGACAGGCACGCGCGCCGCTGTGCCGGCAACCTGTTCGTGCAACAGCGCCACACGCGCCAGGTCATCTTCATGACTGAGGCTGACGCGCATGATGTCCACACCACGTGCCGCCATGTCTTCACGCTGGTTCAGCAGGTTGCAGTGATGCCGTGACTGCGTCTGGATACCATTGATCTGGAACAGGCCCTGATGTTCCTGCGTGTACAACGGCAAGCCTTCCGGATAATCGATACAGGCAAATTCACACTGGTCCTTGGGCAGGTTACGCGCCCGCGCGGTATAGCAGCGTGCCGAGTGCGCCAGTGGCAGGCGTCCGTAGGCAAACACCTCCGTTTCGGGACGCGGCACATCCGCAGGCCAGCATTTCAGGATGGCATCCAGCCCCTCACGCGACAGCTCCAGTGGTGGCAGCCAGCGCGTCATGCCGAGTGATGCCCAGGTGGCAAGTGTTCGTGTGTTGTAGATATTGAGTGTGTGCCCGCCAACAAAGGGGATGCCAAGTTCGGATGCCATGTAGCCCACACCGACATCATTGGCTTCCACGACAAAGCGACCGTTCTCGCACAGTGACCGCATGGCACCGAGTTCCGATTCGGCCTCCAGCAATACCAGTGAAGACAGCACCACTTCCTTGCCCGACTGCACCAGCATGTCTGCTGTTTCCAGCCAGTCTTCGCGGCGGAATTCACGCCGCTTGCTGCACACCGACTCCCCCAGATAAATGATGTCCACCGGCGCATCAGCCAGCGTCCTGTACAGCGCGCGCATGCGTGCTGCCGGCCAGAAATAGAGCAGGGGGCCTATCGATATTTTCATGACGTGATCCGTCTGCACGACAAAATTATTGCCAGGAGCGGTGCAGGGCACCGAGTGTGGTTTGCGAGCCTTCGGACACACTGGCCAGCGCCTCATGCCAGGCCGGCTCTGCCACAAAGGCATCACCCTGACGCTGCCAGCGATCAATCGCCGCACGCCAGACCCTGGTGACCTTCGCCACATACGCAGGACTGCGTTGCCGTCCTTCGATCTTGATGGCTTTCACACCGGCCTTCGCCAGTTGCGGCAACAGGTCGAGCGCATTCAGGCTGGTCGGTTCTTCCAGCGCATGAAAGGTCTGCCCTTCCACCTCGAAGCGTCCCTTGCACAACGTCGGATACGCTGCATTTTCATCCGGGCGATAGCGGTCAATCAGCACGTTGTTGAGACGGCTTTCAAGCCCGCCCGCCGTATCCTGCCAGCGCACCGCATGGGCCGGCGAACAGGCACCGCAATTATTCGGCGAGTCGCCGGTGATGTACGACGACAGATAGCAGCGGCCCTCAGCCATGATGCACAGCGAGCCAAAACCGAAGGTCTCGATTTCCACCGGGGATTTTGCCGTGAGTCGCTCCACCTGACGCAGCGACAGCACGCGCGGCAATACGGCGCGGCGAATACCGAAATGCTGGTGATAGAAATTGAGCGATTCCAGATGCGTGGCCGAACTCTGCACGGACAGATGACGCGGCAGGGCGGGATGTTTTTCAGCGGCATAGCCCAGCAGGCCGATGTCCGCCAGGATGACGGCATCCATCTGTAATGCTGCTGCCGCATCGATGGCTTGTGCCCACAACGGCCAGCGTGACTGCTGCGGGTAAGTGTTTATCGCCATGAACACACGACGGCCACGCTGGTGCGCATACCGGACGCCATCCGCCAGGGTTTTCTCGTCAAAATTCAGGCCGGCAAAATATCGTGCATTGGTGTTGTTGGCGAGGCCGACATAAATCGCATCGGCGCCACTGTCCACCGCCATTTTCAGACTCTGATAATTGCCCGCCGGGCACACCAGCTCCATCACTTTTCACCTTACGCCATGGTTCGCGCAGGGTAGGGAGATTTCGTGCCAGCGCCCTTGACCATGATCAAGGGTGGCACGCACGATCACAGCGGAATGCCGAGCAGGGGCCACAGCCGGTCAATGGCTTCTTTCACCCTTGCATCGGGACGGATGACCCGCCCCCATTCGCGGTCGGTTTCACCCGGCCATTTCTCGGTTGCATCAATACCCATCTTGGCACCCAGCCCGCTGACCGGCGACGCAAAATCCAGATAATCAATCGGCGAGTTATCCACCAGCATCGCATCACGGCGCGGATCCGTGCGCGTACTCAGCGCCCACATCACGTCGCCCCAGTCACGCACATCCACATCGGCATCCGTCACGATGATGTATTTCGTGTAGAGAAACTGCCGCAGCGTCGACCAGATGCCCATCATGATGCGCCGCGCATGGCCCGGATATTCCTTGCGGATGCTCACCACCGCCATACGGTAGGAGCACGCTTCCGGCGGCAGGTGAAAATCGACAATTTCCGGAAACTGTTTTTTCAGGATGGG
>JBASJP010000445.1:0-8626 GCA_049655345.1 Moraxellaceae bacterium | reverse complement strand
TTTCTGCGCCCGGACGCGTGCGCACGGCCAGATCACTCAGGAACGTAATGACCTCCTGCGGATGTTCCGCCATCTTCGGCACCAGCGAGACTTCGGCATAGCTGGCATAGCCGAGCAACGCAGCGGTTTCCTGACGGTTCTGCAGGATCTCCACCATCAGCGCCGAGTTGTCGAACTGCCCGGCCTGCGGGCCCTGATCAGACGCGCGGGTGACAAAGGCGGTGTACACCGCTTCACGCAGTGCACGGTCCTGCGCGTGCGTCATCACCGCCAGATACGACGGAAAATCCAGCGTGATGCGGTAGCCGGATTTTTCCTTCTGTTGTGCCAGCGCAGCCAGCAGGCCCTTCGCCGAATCCGGCAAGCCGCCAAGGCGACTGTCATCCTCCAGGCACAGTTCCCATGCCTGGGTGGCATCCAGCACATGATCGGCAAAGCCCGAGTTCAACTCGGCAAATTTTTCCTGGATGTCGGCAAAACGCTTTTTCCTGTCGGCCGGCAGGCCGATGCCGCTCAGACGGAAATCGCGCAGGGCATGCCGGATGCTCTGCTGCTGCGCCTGCGAAAAGCCGGCAAAATCCGGGCTTTTTTCCAGCGCCTCGTACACGGCAAACAGGCTGTCGTTCTGGCCCAGCTCGGTGCCATAGGCGGCCAGCTTGGGCAGAGTGCTGTTGTAGGCCTCGCGCCAGGCCTCGGAGTTCATCACGGCATTCAGGTGCGACACCGGCGACCACGCCTGGTCGAGCCGGTCCTGCAACTGCTCAAGTACCGCCGGCACGCCTTCCCAGGTGGCCGGTGCGGCCGCCAGCACGGCGATGGCGGCACGGTTTTCCGCCAGGATGGTGTCGATGGCCGGCGCCACATGCTCGGGCAGGATACGGTCGAAGGGAGGCAGGTCGTGTGATTCCAGCAGGGGGTTGCTCATGATGATTCCGTGATGGGTCAAAGGTGGTTCATTGGGGCTGCCACCCCCTCGCACAAATGCGGCCGGGGAGTGAGAATGCAGACCTTGTTCACGTTCAGTTTAATCGGTTCAGGAGTACAGAGATGGTGGCCAGCATACGTTCACACAAGGGCATCCGGCCACAATTGCATGACAGTGTTTTTGTCGACCCGGCCGCGGTGGTGATTGGCGATGTGGTCATGGGGGCCGACAGCTCGGTGTGGCCCTTTGCCGTCATCCGTGGCGACATGCACCGCATCCGTATCGGTGAGCGCGTCTCGGTACAGGATGGCAGCGTGCTGCACATCACCCATGCCAGCACCTATAACCCCGACGGCTTTCCGCTCACCATCGGCAATGACGTCACCATCGGCCATCAGGCCACCCTGCACGGCTGTACGGTGCATGACCGCGTCCTGATAGGCATGAAGGCCATGGTGATGGATGGCGCCGTCATCGAGTCCGAGGTCATTCTTGGTGCCGGTGCCGTGGTGCCGCCCGGCAAGGTGCTGGCCTCGGGCCATGTCTATCTCGGTAACCCGGCCAAAGCCGTACGCCCCATCACCGAGAAAGAACGCAGCTATTTCACCTACACCGCCGCCAACTACGCCAGGCTCAAGGATGAATACCTGCACGAAGCCGTCTGATCACCACGAAAATTACCGCATCAGAAACGGTAGCCAATCCCCACTGCCGTCAGTGTGTCATCCAGATCCGCCGGGCCGTCATCGCGCTTGGTCTCGTAGACCACCGACAAATTGAGCACCTCGGTCAGGTCAAAGGTCAGCGCCGTGCGCGTGCGGATCACCGTACCCTCCTTGCCGGCTTCCACCGAGGCGTCTGCATTGAAACGGGCACCGGGACGGAACTTCCACTCGTACTCCAGCTCGGCATTGCCCAGTGCGTCGTTGACCGTTGCCCCCGTCAGCTCATGCTTGTTGTGACGTGCCCCGGCACCCAGCTCGGTGGACAGGAACATGACATCGGTCTTGATGAAAATGTGGCCGTAGCCCAGTGCAGCAAACGCCTGATAGTCCCAGCGCGTCTGCTGGTCCTTTTCTGCCTGCAACTTGATGAAGAGGTAATCGCGCTCCGTGTAGTTCCAGCTCGACTTCTCCTGGACCAGATAGCGCTCGCTGGTGCGGTCGCCAGTACTGCCATCCAGCTCGTTGAGGCCCTCAAGCTTCAGCTCATGGCTCCAGTCCTCATGCACATACCGGCTTTCCAGACGACCCTTGAAGGTTTCCTTCTCGCTGCTGCCGGTCGACTTGAGCCACGCCACATGGGCCTCGCCTGACACCGGTGAGTCTTCAGCCGCGACCGCACTGGCACACGCCAGTACCGCCAGCAGCGGCAATACGCTGTATCGCACCCGACCTTCTCCTCTTTGCTGCCTGCCTGACCCGGGCTTACCTGTTGCGGGCTACAGTTCAGGGCTTACTGTTCTGAGCTCAGCGCGGCACGTAATTCCGCCAGCACGCCGGCCGTTGGTGGCCGCACATTGCGCCAGATGAAAAATGCTTCCGCTGCCTGCTCCACCAGCATGCCCAGGCCATCGCGCGTATGTGCGCCATGCGCCGCCGCCCATTGCAGGAACACGGTGGGTTGTGCGCCATACATCATGTCGTAGGCGAAGGCGCCAGGCGCCAGCACATCGGCCGGCAGGGGCGGCAGGTCGCCCTGCAGACTGGCGGAAGTGCCATTGATGACCACATCAAACTGCTGGCCGGCCAGGCCCGTAAAACCCGTTCCGCTGATGGAGCCTTCGTCAGCGAACAGGGCCGCAAGCGCCTCGGCCTTGCCGGCCGTGCGGTTGGCCACCACCAGAGATGCCGGCTTTTCGGCCAGCAGGGGGCTTAACACCCCCCGCACGGCACCCCCGGCACCCAGCACCAGTACGCGCTTGCCGGCCAGTGTCACGCCTGCGTTCCGGACCAGATCACGAACAAGACCAACGCCATCGGTATTGTCACCATAGAGACGCCCGTCCTTGCCGACCAGCAGGGTATTCACCGCACCCGCCTTCTCGGCGCGCCGGGAGCGCACCACGGCAAGCGCCCATGCCTGCTCCTTGAATGGCACCGTGATGTTGCAGCCCTTGCCACCCTCCGCCAGAAAGGCACCCAGACTGCCGGCAAAGTCGTCTGCCGGCGCCAGCCGTGCCTCATAACGAAGCGCGTGACCAGTCAGTCTTGCAAAAGCGGCGTGAATGACAGGCGACTTGCTATGAGCCACCGGGTTTCCGAATACACAATACAGGTCAGTCATCATCTCCTCCGGGCGGCGAGCTTCCTTCACATCATCACGATCGTCAACCGGATGATTGCGCAATCCCTGCTGTGCAAGGCAGACTCCCCAACCGGCATCATCCCTTTGGAGTAGCGTGTAGTGAGTAGTAGAAAATCACTGGGTATATTCCTGTTGGCCCTCGTCACCCTCATCCCCTCTCTGACACTCGCCGCATCTGCTGCCCAGTTGCAGGCTATTCGTGACAACTCGGTTCGTGCCGCCACCCAGATGATGATGTTTGTTGCGCTGGACAAAGCCGGCGAGCGTCGCCAGGCCGCGCTGAATGCCATTGCCAGTATCGACACGGCAATGGCCGAACTGAACGACCCGGCGCTAACCGCTCGCTGGCAAACCACCCGTGCCGCCCTGACCCAGGATCCGTACGAGAAAGGTGCGATAAACCAGCTGAGTCTTTATTCATGGGAAAACGAAGTCATCCCGTTTGTTCTTGAGCTGGACCAGCGCATGCCGCGTGATACTACCCGCGTCAAGAAAGACCTGTATGACCTGGCTGCACGGATGCAGCTCATGATGATGATCTACCTGCGCAACAGTGCCGACCCTCTGGGCGGCTCCAATTACACTGGCGTCAACTCGGACAAGGATCTGGCCAAACTGGCCGCCGACTTTTCATTGCGCCTCAATGAGCTGATCGCCAAAAATCCGGCACTGAAACCGCCGCTGTCAAAAGTGACCGCCAAGTGGGCCTTCCTGTCCAACCGCATCACGGACCTGCAGCAGACCAATGTGCCCTTCATCACCGACCTTTACGGTCGCCAGATCATCGACAGCCTGCTCGCGACGGCAAACGCCAAATGAACCGTTACAGATAATAAAAAAGCCGGCAAATTGCCGGCTTTTTTATTATTCAGATTTGTTATTCATGCCAGCGGCACCCAGTCCCGACCCGTCAGGTATTTCTCGTAAAGCTCCGCTTCCGGCGTACCAGGCTCGGGCGCCCAGTCATAACGCCACGCCACCAGATTGGGCAACGACATCAGGATGGACTCCGTACGCCCGCCGGACTGCAGACCAAACAGCGTGCCACGGTCAAATACCAGATTGAACTCGACATAGCGGCCCCGACGGTACAGCTGGAAATCACGCTCGCGCTCGCCATACGGTGTGTGCTTGCGCTGCGCCATGATTGGCTGGTAGGCGCTGATAAAACCGTCACCCACTGCACGCATGAAGTCGAAACACTTTTCTGCACCCCACTCATTCAGGTCATCGTAAAAAAGTCCGCCAATACCGCGCGGCTCATTACGGTGCTTCAGAAAGAAATAGGCATCGCACCAGCGCTTGTAATCCCTGTATACCTTGTCACCAAACGGTGCGCACAGGTCATGCGCCACCGTGTGCCAATGCACACAATCTGCTTCATTGCCGTAATACGGTGTGAGATCAAACCCGCCACCAAACCACCAGATCGGCGGCTCACCCTCACGCTCGGCCACGAACAGGCGCACATTGGCATGCGAGGTGGGCACATAGGGATTGCGCGGATGAATGACCAGTGACACGCCCAATGCCTGGGCACTGCAACCGGCCAGCTCGGGACGATGTGCAGTGGCCGATGCCGGCATGCGTTCGATGTGTACATGCGAAAACAGCACGCCACCTTTTTCAATGACTGCGCCGTTTTCCATGACACGGGAACGGCCACCACCACCCTCGGCACGCGTCCACTCGTCGGTACGAAAACGCGCATTGCCTTCTTCCGCTTCCAGTATGGCGCAAATGCGATCCTGCAAATCGAGCAAAAAGGCTTTTACTGCCGCAATATCCGGCGCCGGGGTACGTTCGGATGCCGTCATAAAAACCTCAACGTTTTCTCAGGACAATGCCGGTACGGGCATCTCGAATTTCTGATGGTTTGCCATCTCCGCCCAGCCGGCCCGGCAGGATGTAATCCAGTCCGCGACCAAACTGCTGCCGCAACGCCAGTGCATCACGTGCCGGCGGCTTGCCACTGACATTGGCGCTGGTCGACACCAGCGCCCCGCCAAACGCGTGGCACAAGGCCTGTACGCCCGGATGCGCCGTCACGCGCACTGCCACACTGTCGTGGTTGCCGCGCAACCACTGCGGGGCACTGGCAGCGGGCACTACCCAGGTATACGGTCCCGGCCACGTCGCCGAGCACGCGGCCCGCTGTGCCGGCGAAAGCCCTGCCAGCCAGCCTTCCACCTGCTGCATGCAACCGGCGATGATAATCAAACCCTTGGCCTCGGAACGTTGCTTCAGGTCAAGCAGACGGCGAACGGCGGCCTCGTTCATGGGATCGCATCCCAGGCCCCAGACCCCTTCGGTGGGATAGGCAATGACCGCGCCGGCCTGCAGCAGGCGCGCAGCCACACGAAGATGGATGGGGGAGGGCAGGGCAAGTGTCATTGGCACAAACAGCGTTCAGGAAGAGCGGCCATTATCCACGGGCTGCGGTCCTGACGCACCGGTTGGTGATGCCGTCACGACAGACTTTCTTCACACCAGCGCCGCCCCCGCCGGCAGACGCTCATAGCCGCCCGGGACACTGGCCACCAGCCCACCCATCTCCAGCTGCGACAGGCTGCGCAAAACCTGGGCTGGCGGCATGCCCGACATGGCAATCAGCCAGTCTGCATGACGGCACTCCTGCCCCAGTAACGCCAGCAACGACCGTGCTGCCGGATCACAGCTCCGCGTGGCAATCACCGCCTGCGTTTCTGCCGGCGCATCCACTGGCAGGGTGAGCTGCTCACGCAGATACCCCATCAGTGCCGGCAAGTCCTCAAGGATGTGTCGGGTTTCCGTGACCAGCGTGGCCCCTTCGCGAATGAGCTGCAGGCAGCCCCGTGCCTGGGGATGATGCCGTGACCCGGGCAGCGCCCAGACCGGCCGCCCGTGCTCCGCCGCCAGTCGTGCCGTGATGAGCGAACCGCTGTCGGGTGCAGCCTCCACCACCAGCACTCCGATACCAAGGCCACTGATGATGCGGTTACGACGGGGAAAATGCTGTGCCAGTGGCGGTGTACCGGGCAGGTACTCACTGACGATGAGGCTGCCGCCGTCCAGAATTTCCTGGTACAGGCGATGATGCTCGCGGGGATAGGGCCGGTCCGCCCCGGTTCCGAGTACCGCAATCGTTTTTCCACCCGCCCGCATCGCCCCGGCATGCGCGGCCCCGTCAATGCCGCTGGCCAGTCCGCTGGTCACTATCAGGCCGGCACGGGCCAGACTCGCCGCAAACTCTCGCGCATCAGAAAGACCGGTATGCGAAGGATGGCGACTGCCAACCACTGCCAGTTGTGGCAGGCACAGCAAGGGCATGTTGCCGCGCAGGAACAGCAAGGGAGGTGCATCGGGAATTTCACGCAGCAGGGCAGGGTAGTCCGGGCAGGACAAGGTCAGCAGGCGCTGGCCTGTCTGTTCGCACCAGGCAAGGTCCGCCGCCACCGCCTCATCCATCTCGCGCATCAGGTCGGGATCGGTCCCGCCCTGCCAGTGCTGCAGACGCGTCACGGCAGAGCTCCCTATCCCGGCGGCCCGCCATGCCTGCGGACTGGCAAACAATGCCTGTCCCGGCCCGGAAAATGCCTCAAGCAAACGATGGAAGCGCAGGGAGGATTGCTGCAGCAGGCGCCACAGGCGCAGCCAGTCCATGGCATGGGCCGGCAGGGGGGAGGGTTTGTACATGGCATCCTTGCCTCAAAAAAACGGGCCGTCATCATGACGGCCCGGTATAGCCTTGCAACAGTGTGAAAGCGAAATCAGTCGCCGCTGACGGGCGGCTTGATTTCGTCACCCACCTTGATGGATGTCGTCGAACGCAGTATCAGCGCATAGCTCACGCGCGAGAAGGTGCGGAACACCATCGCCAGACCGGCACGCTCCGGTGGCAGCTTCACGTATTCATTGGTCACACGGTCACGAATGGTCTCGCCCTTCTTGTAGAGGGCAAACGTATGGCCGGACTTCACACCATCCAGCTCGCCACGATTGACCACGATGACGCTGTACTGTGCACCGGAACCGATACTGTCGAAGATTCTCAGGATGCTGCCCGGCTTCACGCTATCCGGATTGCTGGGGTAGAAAACCGAGGAAATGCGCTGTGCCTCATTCGGCAGCAGCTTGTCCTCGATCCGCACTTCCTGGGTGGTGCGCGTCATCTCCAGTGTACCGACTTCGCGCTCCAGTGCGACCAGCTTGCCCGCGCCGATATCCTCAGCCTCGTAGCCCAGTACTTCACGGGTCTCCGGGTCAATATAGGCACGACCACCACGGTAAACACCATAGACGCCGCTGGACTCAAGCAGTTTGTTCTTGTTGCGGATATAAATGCTGTCGCCCGCACCACCCACAATGCGACCTTCCTTGCCGGACAGCACATAGGGGGCATTGTCCAGCTCGGCCTTGGTCACCACGCGCGAACCGTTCAGGTAGCGCTGGATTTCCTGCAGGGGAATGGCTGGAATGGCAAGGCTGAGTGGCTGTATGCGTGCCTGCGGATGGAGCTTCTGGTCACGGCCCGTACCACTGATGATCTGGGTGGACTTGCCGGTGGCCATGCGCTGTTCCACGCCGGCACAACCGCCACCAAGATCCACCGCCACCACGGCGCGCCCCTTGATCTGGCACAACACCAGGACATCACCGGGATAGATCAGATGGGGATTCTGGACCTGGGGATTGATCTCCCAGATTTCGGGCCAGCGCCATGGGTCGGCCAGATAGCGGGCGGACAGGTCCCAGAGCGTATCGCCACGCACCACGGTGTAGCGCTCGGGGGCGGACTCCTTGACCTGAACAGGCTCTTCGGCCTGCACGACACCTGCCAGCAGGCAGGCTCCCACGATTCCCAGAAGACGTTTTTTCATTATGGTTCCCTTCAGGCTGGGCAGGCCGGACTGTCCGAGGCGGCCGGATGTCGGTCGCAATTTCGGTTTGCACTCGTATAATAGGGCAAAGCCAAGCCACACTCTGTGACGCGATTAGCAGACTTTTACAGTAACTTCATCACCTTAGCAAGCATTCTTGGGATGTTACTCCAAGTGTGCCGCCCCGGAAAACCGAACGGATACCATGGCCCTGCTCCCGATTCTCGAATACCCCGATCCCCGTCTGCGCACCAAGGCCAGGCCGGTGGCACAAGTGGATGCGGCGGTTCGCCAGCTGATCCGCGACATGCTGGAAACCATGTACGAGGCCAAGGGCATCGGCCTGGCGGCTACCCAGGTAGACCGGCACATCCAGCTGATCGTGATGGACCTGTCGGATGAAAAGACGGCACCACGCGTCTACATCAACCCGGTCATCACGCCCCTGTGCGAGGAAAAGGCGCCTTACGACGAAGGCTGCCTGTCGGTACCGGGTTTCTACGAGACCGTGGAGCGTCCGTCACGCGTACAGATC
>JBASJP010000444.1:0-12212 GCA_049655345.1 Moraxellaceae bacterium | reverse complement strand
ATTTCTCAGCCCATAAAAAAACGGCCTGCATCGCTGCAGGCCGTTCTGTATATGGTGGGTCGTCCGCGACTTGAACGCGGGACCAACGGATTAAAAGTCCGCTGCTCTACCGACTGAGCTAACGACCCAGCAGAGCCGCGCATTTTACGTATTCTTGCTGGCGAATCAAGGCGTTTCGACCGTTTTTATGGGGCCGGTTGATCGGGCCACTTTCCCCGGGCCTCAGGGCTCCTCGCCCTCGGTGATGGGGGCCGGCGCGGGCTTGCCATCCTTGTCGCTCATCATGGTGGTCACGCCTTTCGGGTTCATTTCATCGTGAATGTTCAGGATGACCTCGGCCTGGGCGAGCACGGCAGACAGCGGCGAGTTTTCCGAGCGGCTCTTGTTGAGCACCTCACGTATGCGGCCATGAATCCAGGGGTGTGCCTGAATCGAGATATGCAGGGCTTTTGCTTTCTTGCCACGGGTATCCAGCCATTTCTTGAGCTCGTCCTGCAGGGCAGAGAGCTGTTTCTTGAACTCTTCGTAGTCCTCGCAGGAAAAGCTGGACTTGAACTGGCTGCGCTTGTTGAGAAAGTTGCCGGTAAGGACTTCCTCGGTTTGAAAGAAAGGGGCGTAGCCATTCGCAGCGGACGCAACAGGTGCAGATGCGGTCGATCCTCCTGCGCCGGCAGGGATGACGGCAGAGATAACAGTGGCTGCCGTACTGGCCTGGCTTGCCGGAGCCGGTGGGCTGGCCGGTCCTTTGGCTGCAGGTTTGCCGCCGGGCTTTTGCAGGGCCTCGATATCGGCGATCAGGGCGTGCGCATCGGCATGGCGGTCCTTTGGCTCCTTGGCCAGCATGCGGTCAATCAAGGGCTGGTAACGGGAGAGCTCTGATGGCAAACGTGGGATGGGGTCCTGGCAATGCTTGATGCCAAGTGCCAGCGCCTCGTCGGCCTGGAAAGGGGCACGTCCCGTCAGCATTTCGAACAGCATGACGCCCAGACTGTAGATGTCGGTACGACCATCAACCTTCTGGCCGCGCGCCTGTTCGGGGCTCATGTATTTCGGTGTACCAACGGCAGATCCCAACTGGGTGAGCTGCATGTTGTTGTCGAGACTTTTGGCAATGCCGAAGTCGGTCAGGATTGCGGCGTCGTTGTGCGCACGGAAGAGAATGTTGTCCGGCTTGATGTCGCGATGAATGATCTGGTGTTCGTGCGCCAGTGCCAGGGCATCTGCAATCTGGCTGGTGATGGTCAGGGCCTGATACGCCGTGATGCCGCCATTGCGGATGCGGTGGGTCAGGTCGCCGCCGGTGTGGTACTCCATGGCGAAGTAGTGCAGGCCATTGGCTACACCGACGTCATGCACCACGATGATGTGCGGATGGGTCAGCCTGGCGACGGTACGGGCCTCTTGCAGGAAGCGTTCGGCAAATCCTGGTTCTTTCGCGATTTGCGGGAACATGACCTTGAGGGCGACTTCGCGCTGGAATGACTCCTCCTCCGCCAGAAAAACGGCAGCCATACCCCCCTGACCAAGCTTCTTCTTGAGGGTATACCCGGGAATCTTTACCGCGGTCATGGCGTCTCCATCGCAACTGGCTGCAGGTCGAGACTATAACCGCGGGCGACGGGATGCGAAACGGCCGGACAACCCGTGAAGGTTGTCCGGCCGTTTTAAGTGCCAGACGGGCGATGGGCCCTTATTTGCGCACAACCGTGAGGGAGGGTGCGCGATCGTCCTGACGACGCTGGCGCTGGTGTTTCAGATGCTCAATGCAGCTGGTCAGTGTCTGGCTGATGCGTGAGTGGGTACGGATCATCGAGATCATCGGCCAGGTAGCGCGTTCGCCCTGCAGACGGAACCAGTGCCAGCGGTCCTTGTTGGGGTCGCGCAGCATGTGGCGGTAATGATCAAGCGTGTAGCGCGGGGTGATCGTGACGTTGCCGTAATAGCGCTGCGAGACGATGTTGTAGACATGGTCCAGCAACTGGCGCCCGGTTTCGTTGGTGACCTGCGAGCGCAGGAAGTCCAGCGTGCCGGAGGCGTGGAACTTGATCTCTTCGCGCACGGCACGTTGCGGCCACGACATGAGGTGCGTTGCCTGACGTTTCTTGTCCGTTTCCATGAAGGGCACGATGTGCGGATTGACCTGCACGGCAACAAAATAATTCACGTTGTACATGCGCATCAGACGCTGGCGTGGCAGGTCGCTCTTTACCGAGCCATCCACCCATTGTTCCAGTGGCATGTAGGGTGCGTAGGCGCCGCTCTTGTCCTTGGACACCAGCGTGACGGGCGGGAACAGGATGGGAACGGCACAGGAAGCCAGCACCGTGCTCCACAACAGCAGATAGGGAGAGGTCAGCTCGTTCATGAGCCGTGCCCGCTGGTGCTGGTGTACCGGTGATACGGCAACGTTCACATGGCGACCGGTACGGGCAAATGCTTCTTCAAACGTGTATTCGCCAATATTGCGGCGCAGGAAGGTTTCCAGCTGTTTTTGCTGGGCAAAGCCCTTGCCGGTGACACCGTTGAGAAAGCCGTTGTAGCGCCAGGCATCACTGTACCAGCCTTCGCCTTCGTACATGCCCTCAAGTTCGGCATCGGTATGCGAACCCACCATGGCCGCCATGATGGCACCGGCGCTGGAGCCGGAAATCACTTTTGGCAGCAGCCCCTGTTCGTGCAGTGCCTTGGTCACACCAATATGGAAAAGGCCAAGTGTGGCACCGCCGGAGAGCATGAGGGCGGGCTGGCCAAAGCTGCGTTCGGTGTCTTCAAAGAAGGTGATCTTGTCGTTGAAGCTGATGCCGTCAAACGTGTTGTTGCTGATGTATTCGAGGCAGGTGCAGACCTGATCCACATAGTCTTCGATCAGGCGCTTGGTGCCGACATGTGCACGGCCATACAGACGCGAGTTGCCCATGTTGCCCAGGTCGTGATGCAGGCCCACACGCAGCAGGCGCATCAGCGGTTCAATCTGCTTGTCTTTCATGTAGCCGCGCAGCGTCAGCAGCTGGTCGCGGATAAGTTCGTAGTTGTAATCAGGTGATGCGTTGTCGATCTTCCACAGATCAAGGCCGGTCAGTGCGTCGAGCTCCGTGCCCACTTGCTCCCATTCCATATAGGACTGCGCATGATCCAGGGCCCGTTGCAGCTCGCTTATTTTCTTCTTGAGAAGCATGACGGTCTCGGTGTGCGAATGGATGACCGGACTCTAGCATTGACATTGGTCAATGTAATAGTGGGATTGCCAGACAATCCGCGTGCCGATTCAGGCCTTCCCCGGGGCTCAAGGCGCAGAGGTTGCCACGATCATGTGGTCTACATGATTCATACAGCCCGGTGCAGTGTGCTGGCTGGCTGGTACAGGATGACACCGGTATGATTCCGTCGGAATTGTCGCGCCGACATCACAGGGGGGCAGGGTATGCGCATCACGTTAAGGACAGGTTTGCTGGCGTCAGCCGTCGCCATGCTGAGTGCCTGCGGGGGTGGTGAAGAGGATTCTCCTGTACAGGGCGCGCCATATTCGACCGGTGTCCTGCGCGATAGCGCCATTGCCGGCATGTACTATGAAACCGGTGGCAAGTCTGGCGTGACTGACAGTCAGGGTCGCTTTTCCTATCGGCCGGGTGACAAGGTTGCATTCTTTATTGGCCGGCTCAAGGTGGGTGAGTTCACACCCACCAATACCAATGTCATGTTGACCATTGGTGCGCTGGTGCCTGCGGACAGTCCCTACAGGGCCAGCATTATTGCCGGCATGGCACGCTTTCTGCTGACACTTGATTCGGATGGCAATCCAGGCAATGGCATTACGGTTGACTCGCAGCTTGATGAGTTGGCCATGGGCTGGCCATTCCGGACGCTGGACTTCACGAATTTCGATATTGCCACCAATCCTGCCATGTACATTGCGCTGGGTGACATCCGCATTGTGAAAGAGGATATGGGGCTGGATTTTGTGTCGGGCACCTATGCGATTGATCATGTGGTGAAAAGCTTTAACTGCGCATACAGCGGCGCCTTTGTGGCAACGCGCGGGGGTGGTACCAGCCCGTCGGCGATTTTTGCACTGACCTTGCAGGGCAACGGGCGGGTGAATGCACAGCAAGCCTATCTGTCTGGTGCGCCAGGTTATGTGTTCAATCCGGCCAGCCTGTTTGACTACGGCACCCTGGCACAGAATGGCAGCGACCGGCATGTTGTGGCTGCAACCACCCCGGGTGCCAGTCTGGCCTATGGTTTCCATCCGGTGTTTGCTGATGCGGTGATGGTGGACCTGAGCGGTATTCCGGTCTCTGCACCCGCCAGCGGTGCACCGGTAGCAGACGGCATCAGTCTTTCTCTTCAGCCCCCTGCGGTGTTGACCGGTGCGGTTTCGCTGGACCGGCTTGTTTCACGCTTCGGTGCCAAGCCGGATGCCGCCTTGCGCTTTGCCCGCATTGTCGACATCAATGATGCGTCCTACCTGTTCAATGTCGAGGTAACCCGTGATGCGGTTGTGCGGGGTCGTATTCTGGACATCAGAAGCGGCAAGCAGACGACATTGACGGGCAGTGTGGTGCGCAGTGGCGGTAATTTCACCCTCACTGCCAATGGCACTATCGGCACGCATGCGGTTGCGGTGAGCGGTAATGTCACCGGCACGGCTGCTGCCCTGACATGGGATGCCACCCTGCAGGAAACGGTAGCCAGCGTTGCACATACGCAACCTGCCAGTGTGGTTGGCTGCAAGATGAATACGCTGCTGGGACTGGCGCCTCCAGCAAGCTGATGTCTTGATGAGCGCAATAAAAAGACCGGCAATTGCCGGTCTTTTTATTGCGCAAGCACAGGCTTGCAAAAACTGCCTCATCAAAGTCTGGCATTACGCAGCCGTAAGCTGTTGCCGATCACTGATACGGAACTCATGCTCATGGCCAGGCTGGCAATCATCGGGCTGAGCAGCAGGCCGAATACCGGATAGAGCAGGCCGGCAGCCAAAGGCACCCCGACAAAGTTGTAGATAAAGGCAAAAAACAGGTTTTGCCGGATGTTCTTCATGGTGGCACGACTGAGCCGGACCGCCCGGGCAATGCCGCGCAGATCACCCTTCACCAGCACGACCCCGGCACTCTGCATGGCGATATCCGTGCCGTTGCCCATGGCAATGCCGATATGCGCCTGTGCCAGTGCCGGTGCATCGTTGATGCCGTCACCGGCCATGGCAACAATGCGTCCCTCAGATTGCAGCCGTTTTATCTCACGGTGTTTTTCATCCGGGCGTATATCGGCATGCACTTCGTCAATGCCGAGTTCTTTTGCCACCGCATCGGCGGTCACACGGTTGTCGCCGGTCAGCATGACCAGCCGGATGTTTTCGGCCTTGAGGGCCAGTATGGCCTCGCGCGTGGACTCCTTGATCTTGTCTGCTACCCCGATCAGGCCAACCGGTATGTCATTCCGGCTGACGATCATCACGGTTTCGCCATTGTTGCGACGGCGTTCAGCTTCTTCTCCCACTCCGCCAGTTTTGTCACCACCAAGCGAAATACCGGCAGTGATGAAGAGGCGTTCGTTGCCCAGACGGACATGTTCGCCGGCAATAGTGCCTTCAACGCCGGCACCCGGAATGTCGGTAAAGTTTTCCACCGGTAGCAGGGTAATGCCACGGTCCCTTGCGCTGTTGACCAGCGTGCGGGCAATCGGGTGGGAGCTGAGTGCATCCAGACTGGCGGCCAGTTGCAACACGGAGTCCTCAGTGCCCTGTACGGTGTACACCGATTGCAGTGACGGCCTGCCTTCGGTGAGGGTGCCGGTCTTGTCGATGACCAGCGTATCAATTTTCTCAAGCTGCTCCAGGGCAGATGCATCCTTGATGAGTACGCCTTCACGGGCACCCCGGCCCACACCGGTCGTGATTGACATCGGTGTGGCAAGGCCCAGTGCGCAGGGGCAGGCAATAATCAGCACGGAAATGGCGGCAACCAGTGCATGGTTGAGTGCTGGTGCCGGACCGAAAAACCACCATCCGAAAAAGGACAGGGCGGCGACGGCAATGACCAGCGGGACAAACCATGCAGACACGGTGTCGGCCAGACGCTGGATGGGCGCGCGCGAGCGCGATGCCTGATTCACCAGATCCACAATGCGGGCGAGCAGGGTGTCATGCCCGATGCGCTCGGCCACCATCACAAACGCGCCATTCTGGTTGAGGGTGCCACCGGTCACAGGGCTGTTGATGGTTTTCTCTACTGGCAGTGGCTCGCCGGTAAGCATGGATTCGTCGACGGTGGAGTGTCCCTCGATGACCTTGCCATCCACAGGTATTTTTTCGCCAGGTTTTACACGCAGGTGATTGCCCAAATGGACATGCGACAGCGGGATGGTTTCTTCGCCATGCTCGCCCATGCGGTTGGCTGTTTCCGGTGCCAGTTTGAGCAGGCTGCGCAGGGCATCACCGGTTTGCGAGCGGGCGCGTAACTCCAGGACCTGCCCGAGCAATACCAGTGAGACAATGACGGCAGCCGCCTCGAAATAGAACGGCAGCATACCGTCCTGCATGAAGTTTTCGGGGATCACGGCGGGAAAGAGCAGGGCCAGTACGCTGAAGCCGTAGGCGGCAGCCACACCCAGTCCGATCAGGCTGAACATGTTGAGGTGGCGATTGGCGACGGACTGCAAGGCCAGCCGGAAGAAGGGCTGTGCAGCCCACACCACAACGGGTGTGGCCAGCGCAAACTGTATCCAGCCATAGGCATCGCCAAAGCGGTGGTGCCAGTTCAGGCCGGGCAGCATTTCACTCATGGTCAGCAGCAACAGTGGCAGGCTGAACACCACGCTGATCCAGAAGCGGCGGGTCATGGCATCAAGTTCTGTGGTGTCGCTCTCCAGCGTTACGGTCATGGGCTCCAGCGCCATGCCGCATTTGGGGCAATCACCCGGTCCTTCCTGCACGATTTCCGGGTGCATGGGACAGGTGTACATGGTGCCGGCGGGCGCTGGTTCTGCCGGTGCCTGAGGCGTCAGGTAAAGGTCCGGACTGACCGTGAACTTCTGTACACAGTGTGCGCTGCAGAAAAAGTACTCTTTACCGTCATGCGTGGCGTGGTGCGGGCTGTCCTTGCCGGCCTTCATGCCGCAGACAGGGTCACGCAGGTCATCAGCGACCGGTGAGCCCTTGCCGCCACAGCAACTGCCGGTCTTGTCCGGTGCCGGTTGTTCTGCCTTCGGTGTGCAGCATGAGCCAGTGGCTTTGCCTGCTGCAGGCGTGTGATCGTGACTCATGCCGGTCTCCGTACTTCATTCATCGTGTAAACAAGCCTAGACTCCGTACCCACGTACAGAGTCAAGTCTCATTGATCAGGATAGACGCCATGAGTGACATGACCATTGGCAAGCTGGCTGCCCATGCCGGCGTCAATGTGGAAACCGTCCGTTACTACCATCGCATCGGGTTGTTGGCCGAGCCGGTTCGCGAGGGCAGTTACCGGCATTATGCCGACCAGGACCTGCAGCAACTGCATTTCATCCGGCGCGCAAAGGAGGCCGGTTTTTCACTTGAGGAAATCCGTGAGCTGCTGCATCTGGATGCGGTGGCTGATCGGGTCCGTATCCGGACCATGGCAGCGTCACGTCTGGAGGATATTGAGGCCCGTATCCGCGACATGCAGGCGCTGGCATCCCGGCTGAAATCGCTGGTGGCCCAGTGCGCTGATGAAAAGGGTCATGCCTGCTGCCCCATCGTGGAAACCTTCAAGGGCTGAGCCGGATGATCCTGATTTTTGCTGGTGAGTGATGAGTGACGTGACCGACCTCAAGTACCTGAGTGGTTATCCTGCGAATCTGCTGGCCCAGGTGCAGACCCTGCTGGCAGAGAACCGGCTGGGTGAGTACCTGCTGAAAAAGTATCCGGAACAGCACGAGATCAGGACGGACAAGGCACTGTATCGCTATGTTGCCGACCTCCGGCAGGCTCATCTTAAAAATGCACCGGCCATCGACAAGGTGCTGTACGACAGCAAGCTGGATGTGGTCAAACATGCTCTGGGTCTGCATACCGCGCTGTCACGTAACCACGGTGGCCGGCTGGTGGCCAAAAAGGAAATCCGTATCGGATCCGTGTTCCGGGAGCTGCCGGCGGATTTCCTGAAAATGATTGTGGTGCATGAGCTGGCACACCTTAAAGAGATGGAGCACAACAAGGCGTTTTACCAGTTGTGCGAGTACATGCAGCCCGGCTATGCACAACTGGAATTTGACCTTCGGCTGTACCTGACATGGCGAAGTGTGGAAGGGAAAAAGGATCGCTGACAATGCATGAGAACACGGGATTTTCGCTAATTGAGCTGCTGGTGGTGCTGGTGATGATTGCAATCCTGGCGACCATGGCCGTGCCGGCAATTGTCTCGCCAATGGCCCGCGATCAGGTCAGGGAGTCGCTTGAGATAGTCGGGCAACTCAAGTCAGGCGTGAGGCTGTATCAGCAAACGATGGGTGTCATGCCGGCCGATAACACGGAGGCCGGAATTCCGTTGCCTGACAAGCTGATCGGGAATTATGTGACGTCTGTGCAGCTGGAAAAAGGTGCGTTTCATATCGCTTTCGGCAACAAGGCGGTGAGCACTCTGGAGGGCAAGGTGCTGTCGGTCCGTGCGGTGTCCGTTCAGGGATCGCCGGAAAGCCCTGTCGCATGGGTCTGCGGTTATTCAAGGGTGCCCAATGGCATGGTGGCCGATGCGCCAGATCGCACGACGGTGCCAGCCAAATTCCTTCCGGTTGAATGCCGGGAAATTCCCACCGGCTCCTCAGGCTGACAATGTGGTTTTGCTGTTGTCTGTGCTGCCAGCTGATAAGTTTTTGCCAGGGTGATGCCGGCACACTTTTTGGCCACTGATGGCGTTAGTGGCAACAGGATTTACCGGTAACATGCGCACTGGATCGGGATGTCACTTGCGCCGGATGCGTCGGGATATCCATTCAAGGGCTTAAATAACAGGAAGTGTCATGACCAGCAGCATTGAAGAAAACAGCGTCGACTATATTGTGATCGGGGGCGGTTCGAGTGGTTGCGCCCTGGCAGGTCGTCTGTCGGAGGATGCCAGTACTTCAGTGGCCTTGCTGGAGGCGGGTGGCAATGGCGATACATGGATCGTCAATACGCCGGCTGCCGTGGTGCTCATGGTGCCGCAGACATTGAACAGCTGGGGCTTTGAAACCGTGCCACAGAAAGGGCTGAACGGCCGCCTTGGCTACCAGCCTCGTGGCAAGGTGCTTGGCGGATCTTCATCCATCAATGCCATGGCCTACATTCGTGGCCATAAAAGTGATTATGACGAGTGGGCTGCATTGGGTAATACGGGGTGGTCTTTTCAGGATGTGCTGCCGTATTTCAGGAAGTCCGAGAAAAATCATGCCATCACTAATGAGTGGCATGGAAATGATGGCCCGCTGAGTGTCAGCAACCTGCGCACGGACAATCTCTTTCAGCAGCATTATCTCAAGGCGGCCGGGCAGGCCGGGTATCCTGTCAATAACGACTTCAATGGCGCTGAGCAGGAGGGCCTGGGGACGTATCAGGTTACCCAGATTGATGGTGAGCGCTGCAGCTCCTATCGTGCCTATCTCCTGCCGCATATGGGCAAACGTCCGAATCTGTCGGTTGAAACCGGTGCGATGACGCAGCGAGTCCTGTTTGAGGGCAAGCGTGCTGTTGGCATTGAGTACCGTCAGGGTGGCCAGCTGAAAAAGATCATGGCACGACGCGAGGTGATCCTGTGCGCCGGTGCATTCCAGTCACCGCAGTTGCTCATGTTGTCGGGTATCGGTGATTCGGCCGAGCTGCAAAAGCATGGCATTCCGGTGGTGCATCATTTGCCTGGCGTAGGGAAAAACCTGAAAGATCATCCGGATTTCATTTTTGGCTACAAGTCGGATGACCTGAACCTTCTGGGCTTGTCGCTTAAAGGCGGTGTCAGCTTGTTCAAGGAGATCATGCGCTATCGTCGCGAACGTCGTGGCATGATCTCCTCCAATTTTGCCGAGTGCGGCGGCTTTCTGAAAACACGGCCGGAACTGAAGGCGCCGGATATCCAGCTGCATTTCGTGATTGCGCTGGTGGACGACCATGCGCGCAAGCTGCACATGGGCCATGGTTTTTCCTGTCATGTGTGTCTGCTGCGTCCGAAGAGTTCGGGTACGGTGACACTGAAGGATGCCAATCCCGAAACTCCACCCCTGATCGACCCGAATTTCCTGGGGCATCCGGATGATGTGGAAGACCTGGTGGCGGGTTACAGGATGACTGATCGCCTGATGAAGGCGCCGGCACTTGCGCGGTACATCACCAGGGACCTGTTCACGGCGGATGTGAAAACCGACGAAGAAATTCGCACCATCCTGCGCCAGCGTGTTGATACGGTGTATCACCCGGTGGGTACCTGCAAGATGGGTGTGGATGAGATGGCCGTCGTGGACCCTGCACTGAAGGTGCATGGTATTGAAGGTCTGCGCGTGGTGGATGCGTCGATCATGCCGACGATTATTGGCGGCAATACCAATGCGCCGGCCATCATGATTGCCGAAAAAGCGGCCGACATGATCAGACAGGGCATGTAGCCGGGCCGTCTGGGCCAGTCATGACAAGCCCGTCATGAAAACCGGACGTGATGAAAATCATTGTCCGGTTTTTTTTGTGGTTGAGAGTAGGGGATGAAGCATGCGATTCGATGAGTACCGGCAGCATGATGCCGTAGCGTTGGCGGAGCTGGTGGCGAGAAAAGAGACGACGCCTGAAGAGTTGCTGATGTGTGCCCTGGCGCGTGCGGAGGCGATAAATCCTGATCTCAATGCCATCGTGATCCCGATGCATGACATTGCCCGTGCCAGGGTGAATGACAGGCTGTCCGGTTCGCTGGCAGGCGTGCCGTTCCTGATCAAGGATATTGCCCAGGATTATGCCGGTGTGCCGGCCACATCGGGCAGCCGGGCCTTGCGCAATCATGTGCCATCGACGCATGCCGAGTATGTGGTGCGGGCACTGGCGGCAGGGCTGGTGATCTTCGGCAAGACCAATACGCCTGAGTTTGCCCTCAAGGGAACGACGGAGCCGGAATACTGGGGTGTCACGCGAAACCCCTGGAATCGCCTGCATACCACTGGCGGTTCTTCGGGTGGTGCTGCCGCTGCAGTGGCCGCCGGCATTGTGCCGATGGCGGGGGCCAGTGATGGCGGTGGCTCCATCCGTATTCCGGCGTCATGTTGCGGCCTGTTCGGCTTGCGCCCGTCCCGTGGTCGTGTGCCGGCAGGGCCTCGTTTTGCCGAGTTCTGGCATGGCGCTTCCAGTGAGCATGTCATTACGCGCAGCGTGCGTGACAGTGCGGTAATGCTGGATGCCTTGCATGGCGCTGATGTCGGTGCTCCTTTCCAGATTCGTCCGCCGGTACGGCCATACCGGGACGAGGTGGGGCGTGACCCCGGTCGCTTGCGTATAGGCTATTCCACCCGCTCTCCGCTGGGACTGGGGGTTGATCCGGCGTGTGTGAGTGCGGTGGAGTCCTGCGTGGCCTTGCTGCGCAGTCTGGGGCATGAGGTCGAGGAGGCAGAGCCGGCCATTGACGGTCAGGCGCTGGCCGAGTGCTTTCTGACGATGTACATGGGGCAGACGGCGGCCAACATGGCCGAAGCGCAACGGCTGACGGGGGCCGGTGAAGGCGAGTTCGAGCTGGATACGCGGGCGCTGGCGCTGCTGGGGCGTGCACTCTCGGCCGGGGAGTACACACGGTCCCTGTTCCGGTGGAACGATTTTGCCCGTGCCCTTGGCGCTTTTCACCGGACCTATGACCTTTATCTGACCCCGACCGTGGCGACACCACCAGCCCGTATTGGCGAGCAGGACACGCCAGCCTGGCAACAGGCCGCACTGAAACCGCTGCTGACGCTGGGGCTGGGCAAGTTGCTGCTGCACAGTGGCCAGGTCGAGAAGATGGCCAGTGAGAGCCTGCGGCGCGTGCCCTTTACCCAGCTGTCCAACCTGACCGGAACCCCTTCGATGTCGGTGCCCTTGCACTGGACGGCGGACGGACTGCCGTTGGGTGTGCAGTTTGTGGCGTCATTTGGCGATGAGTCCACGCTGTTCAGGCTGGCGGCGCAACTGGAGCAGGCCCGGCCATGGTTTGATCGCGTGCCTGCCTGACCGGGCCACTTGTATGTAGCGGGCGCCGGGATTAGTCTTGTAC
>JBASJP010000443.1:0-6128 GCA_049655345.1 Moraxellaceae bacterium | reverse complement strand
GAATATGTCCTTGAGATAGGCGTCATTAATGGCGGGCGGCAGCATTTTCCAGGCAAGCCGCTGTTTGGCCTCGGCCATGAAGTCGGTGCCGGGGAAAATGCCGGTATCGGCATACAGATGCGACTGTTTGCGTGCGGCAATGATTCGAAGCAGATAGCTACGCAGTCCTGCACGCAGGGGTTGGTGTTGCTCCAGCAGATAGCACAGCGCCAGCAGGTTATTGCTGGCCTGCTCCAGATTCCCGCTTTGCGCTGGACGGATTTCTTCAATCAGTGATGCCAGCAGGGTGGCGTCAGCATCATCACTGGCAGCGATGCGGGCAAGCAGGGCTTCCATTGGTGATTTCCTTGAGTCGGGATGTGGTGAGTATTACCCGGCAAGCATTTCAGCTTCCATGGTAATAACGTGACAGCATGTGTTCACGGGGAGAGGAATGCCGTGTGTGATGCGTTGCATGAAGGGATGTGCAGGTGTTTGAAACAGACTTGAACTGGTCGGGGTGAGAGGATTCGAACCTCCGGCCTCTACGTCCCGAACGTAGCGCTCCACCAGGCTGAGCTACACCCCGATACCGACTCGCGCCGTTGCGGCGGCGAGGCGCGCATTGTATATAAGCCGGTGGTTCCTGAAAAGCACCGGCCGTACAAAAGTCCCTCAGCTGTTGCGCACCAGTGCCAGCCGCGTCAGGTTTTCCAGTGCCTTGCGGTATGGCGATGCAGGGACATCGGCCAGTGCGGCGAGGGCCAGGTCAGACTCTTCTTTTGCGCGCGCCATGGTGTAGTCCAGCGCACCGGAGCTGCGGACCAGTTCGAGGATCTGTTCAAGGTGTTCCAGCCCGCCGGTACGGATGGCCTCGCGTATCAGTTCGGCATCTGCTGGCGCAGCCAGCTTCATGGCCTGGATCAGGGGCAGGGTGGGTTTGCCCTCGGCCAGGTCATCACCCACATTCTTGCCCATGACATCAGCGGAGCTGGTGTAGTCGAGTACGTCATCAATGATCTGGAAGGCGGCTCCCAGGTGGCGGGCGTAGGCAGCAAAGGCGGGTTGCAGTGCCGGGTTGCCCAGGCTGGCGCCGGACTCGGCGGCACACTCGAACAGCTTGGCTGTCTTGCCGTAGATGACTTCCATATAGCGAGCTTCAGTCGTGGCCGGGTCGCGCTGGTTGATCAGCTGCAGGACCTCGCCCTCCGCAATGACGCAGGTGCCGTGGGCCATGATGTCCATGACCGTGATGTTGCGCAGGGAAACAACCAGCTGGAAGGCCTTGGAAATCAGGTAGTCGCCCACCAGGACAGCGGTCGGGTTGTCCCAGCGGGCATTGGCCGTGGCGCGGCCACGACGCAATCCGGAGTCATCCACGACATCGTCATGCAGCAGGGTGGCGGTATGCAGGAGCTCGATGATGCCGGCAACCCGGATGTGATCGTCGCCCTCGCGGTGGCCGCAGGCGCGAGCGGCCAGCAGGCACACCAGCGGGCGCAGGCGCTTGCCGCCACCCTGCACAATATACTGGCCGACCTCGTTAACCAGAGGAACCTGTGAGCGCAGGCTGTCTGCGATAAAGGTATCTACGGCTGCGAAATCCTCGCCGACAACGGCGACTATGCTCTTGAAATCCATGCAGTTCACAGGCTCTGGCCTGCCCCGGGCAGGCAATGGTTCGGGTGGTGGGTCCCTCTGTCTGCAGACCGGCACCGAATGGCGGCGAATGCTAGCAGTCTCGGGGCTTTGGGGCCACTGGCGGCGGGCTGTAAGGCACAAGATATCCCCCTCGTCCCTTGATAAGGAAATCCGGCTTGCGGCCGGGAGGGGTTTTCCGTAGAATTACGCGCCTTGCGAATTCCTTTTCCGGGTCGGCTTTCAACTGGGCTGTCTGCCTCTGGCAACAGACCGGCCGTATCTGGCACAAATCCTGATGGAGTTGTTTATGTACGCGGTTATCAAGAGCGGTGGCAAGCAGCATCGCGTGATTCAGGGCGAGACACTTAAGGTCGAGCTGCTGAAGCATGAAGTGGGTCAGACGATTACGTTTGATGACGTCCTGATGGTTGTTGATGGCGAGACCATCAAGATCGGTGCGCCGATTGTTGAAGGTGCCAAGGTGCTGGCTGAAGTGATCAGCCATGGCCGTCATGACAAGATCCGTATCGTCAAGTTCCGTCGTCGTAAGCATTATCGCAAGCAGGCCGGTCACCGCCAGTATTACACTGAGCTGAAGATCACCGGTATCAGCCTCTAATTCGCAGGAGTAATCGAACATGGCACATAAAAAGGCTGGTGGTTCCACCCGCAACGGTCGTGACTCAGAAGCCAAACGCCTTGGCGTAAAGGTGTATGGCAGCCAGCAGATCCAGGCAGGCGCCATCATCATTCGTCAGCGTGGCACCCAGTATCACGCCGGTGAAAATGTCGGCATGGGCCGTGATCACACCCTGTTTGCCAAGGCAGACGGCGTGGTCCGGTTTGTAAAGAAGGGCCCGTTCGCTCGCCAGTACGTTGTGGTTGATACCGCCGTCTGAGTGTTGTGAATGCAAAAAGCCCCGCATGGTCGGGGCTTTTTTGTTTTCAGGCTAAACTGTTTTTATTGAAGTGGCGTCTCATCAGATGGGATGCCGGAGGCGGAAACAATCATGCGTTTTGTCGATGAAGCCCTGATCAAGATCGAGGCGGGAGCCGGCGGCAATGGCTGCATGAGTTTCCGTCGTGAGAAATTCATTCCCTTCGGTGGCCCGGATGGCGGCGATGGCGGCCATGGCGGCAGCATCTGGATCGAGGCTGATCCCAATGCCAACACGCTGGTCGATTACCGCTATACCCGCCAGTTCAAGGCGCAGCGTGGCCAGTACGGCATGGGCTCCAACTGCACCGGCAAGAGCGGTGATGATGTGGTGCTGCGGGTGCCGGTTGGCACCACCATTCTTGATGAAGCCACAGATGAAGTGCTGGCGGATCTGGTTGAGCCCTATGAGCGTGTGATGGTGGCTCGTGGTGGTCGCGGCGGCATGGGTAACATCAACTTCAAGAGCTCCACCAATCGCTCGCCACGCAAGACCACTGCCGGGCAGGAAGGCGAGGTGCGCCAGTTGCGCCTGGAGTTGAAGGTGCTGGCTGACGTCGGTCTGCTGGGCCTGCCCAATGCCGGCAAGTCCACCTTCATTCGTGCCGTGTCTGCGGCCAAGCCGAAAGTGGCTGATTACCCCTTCACCACACTGGTGCCCAATCTGGGTGTGGTCGATGTTGATCGTCACCGCTCCTTTGTCATGGCGGACATTCCTGGCCTGATCGAAGGTGCGTCGGAGGGTGCTGGTCTGGGTATCCGTTTCCTCAAGCATCTGGCGCGTACCCGCTTCCTGCTGCATCTGGTTGATGTGGCGCCATATGACAACACCGATCCGGTCGAGAGTGTGCGGGCCATTGCCGGCGAGCTGGAGAAGTACTCGCCCACGCTGGCATCGTTGCCGCGCTGGCTGGTACTGAACAAGATTGATCTTGTGCCGGCTGATCTGGTGGATGATCTGTGCAATGACATCGTCAAGCAGCTGGGCTGGACAGGTCCGGTGTTCCGCACCTCCGGCCTCACCGGCGAGAACGCCAAGACGGTCTGCTACCGCCTGATGGAAGCGATTGAAGAGCAGCGCGAGCTGGAAGCAGAAAATCCCGAGCTGGCAGAGAAAGAGGCGCAGAAACGTCGTCGGCTGGAAGACGAGGGGCGCCGCAAGATTCTTGAGCTGGCAGAAAAGCGCAAGGCGGCACGCCGTGCGGCGCAGGAAGCCGGTCAGGAACTGGATGATGATGACTGGAACGAAGACGATTACGACGTCGAGTACGAATACCGTCCCTGAGTCTTGCTGACGGGGCCGGTACTTGTGCAGCAGCGGCTTTTGTTGCTGCTGCCGTCTTTCCGCTGGTTTGTATTCTCGCCTACACTCGCACTCTCAATTTCCTGATGTGATTTCTCCATGAGCAACCATCGCCATCGCCTTGCCCGGGGTCAACGCTGGGTCGTGAAAATCGGTTCGGCCTTGCTGACTGCTGATGGTCAGGGTCTGGATCAGGTGGCCATGAAGGCATGGGTGCAACAGATGGTCGAGTTGCAGCGTGCCGGTGTGGATCTGGTACTGGTGTCGTCCGGGGCTGTGGCGGAGGGCATGGTGCGCATGGGGCTCAAGTCGCGTCCCGACTCCGTGCATGAACTGCAGGCTTGTGCGGCCATTGGCCAGATGGGTCTGGTGCAGGCATATGAGTGGTTCTTTCGCGAGCATGGCGTAAAGACGGCGCAGGTTTTGCTGACCCATGACGATCTGGCGGATCGTCAGCGCTATCTCAATGCCAGCAGCACATTGCGCACGCTGATCGAGTGGCAGGTACTGCCCGTCATCAATGAGAACGACACGGTTGCCACGGATGAAATCCGTTTCGGTGACAACGACACGCTGGGTGCGCTGGTGGCCAATCTGGTCGAGGCCGACATGCTGATCATCCTGACGGATCAGGAGGGCATGTTTGATCGCGATCCGCGTCATGACCCCGATGCGGTGTTGTTGCCGGAGGTGCAGGCCATGGACGAGCGTCTGCTGGCCATGGCGGGTGGTGGCGGCAGCCTTGGGCGTGGCGGCATGCTGACCAAGGTGCGTGCGGCTCGTCTGGCGGCGCGTTCGGGCTGTGCCACCGTGATTGCCAGCGGCCGTGGTGAAAACATTCTGGTGCGCCTGCGGGCTGGAGAGGTGCTCGGGACCTTGCTGTTGCCGGAGCAGGATACGCTGGCAGCACGCAAGCAATGGCTGGCGGCCCATCTGCAGCATGCCGGTCGCCTGGTGATTGATGCCGGCGCCATTCGTGCCCTGCGTGAGGGTGGCAAGAGTCTGCTGCCAGTGGGTGTGAAAAAAGTGGAGGGCAACTTCACGCGTGGTGAGGTGGTGGCCTGCGTAGATGCGGATGGCGTGCAAATTGCCGTCGGTGTCGTCAACTACAGTGCTGCCGAAGCGCAGCGCATCGCGGGCCAGTCATCGGACAAGATCGAGAAGTTGCTGGGCTATGTTGATGCCGCCGAGCTGATGCATCGCGACAATCTGGTTGTTCTCTGAGTCATTCTTTCTGTTTCAGGCCGGGGCACGCATGAAACGTATATTGCCCCCGGCGGTTCTGACGGCGCTGATTGCGCTCTACCTGATCTGGGGTTCCACCTATCTGGCCATGCGGCTGCTCGTCGAGGGCATGCCACCCCTGCTCTCGGCCGGTATCCGCTACAGCATTGCCGGCACTCTCTTTTTTGTTTTCCTCAAACTTCGTGGTGCTGCCTGGCCCAGCCTGCGGCAGTGGCGTGACGCCGGCATGGTGGGTGTGTTGCTGTTGCTCGGGGGTAATGGTGCCGTAGCGCTGGCCCTGGAGCAGGGCGTCAGCTCTGGCATGGCAGCTCTGGTGGTGGCACTGGCCCCGTTGTTCGCCCTGATTTTTGCCACCATGTGGGGGCAGGCGGTGCAGGGGCGTGACTGGCTGGGTATTGCCCTGGGGGTGGCAGGGATCATGCTGCTCAATGCCGGCAGTGTGCTCTCGGCCAGTCCGGCGGGGACAATATTGCTGGTGATGGCGGCCCTGATCTGGGCTTTTGGCTCCATGTGGGGCAAGCGGCTGCAGCAGCCCCCGGCGTTCATGGCAAGTGCGGTGCAGATGCTGGTTGGCGGTGCGGTGCTGATGCTGGCGGGAACCTTGCGGGGGGAGGCCATCACGACCATACCGTCAACCCAGTCGCTCTGGGCGCTGGCCTACCTGATCTTCTTTGGCTCGATCCTTGGTTTTTCCTCGTATGTCTATCTGCTGGCCACGGTACGGCCGGCACTGGCGACCAGTTATGCCTATGTCAATCCGGTGGTGGCCGTGGCGCTGGGGGTGTGGCTGGGGGGCGAGCAGGTGGACGCCATGGAGCTGGCAGGCATGACCGTCATTCTGGCTGGTGTGGTCATGGTTTGCTGGCCTTCAGAAAAGGCGCCGGCCGTCTGAGTTACGGCAGAAAACGAGCAGGCATAAAAAAACCGGCCAGAAGGCCGGTTTTTTCAGGAATGCAGTTGATCAGGCAAGGGCCTTGATCTGGGCATTCAGGCGGCTCTTGTGACGAGCGGCCTTGTTCTTGT
>JBASJP010000442.1:0-2518 GCA_049655345.1 Moraxellaceae bacterium | reverse complement strand
GCAGAATGCCGTGCCAATGAATGGTGGTGTGCTCGGGAAGCTTATTGGTCACGTAGATGCGAATCCGGTCGCCTTCCACACATTCGATCGTGGGGCCAGGACTTTGACCGTTATAGCCCCACATGTGCGCAACCATGCCCGGAGCAAGCTCTCTTACGACGGGCTCGGCCACAAGGTGAAATTCTTTAACACCATTCTTCATCCGATAAGGCAACGTCCACCCGTTCAGTGTCACTACTGGCTGGTAATCTGGCCCTCCCTGAGGAGCAAGCGGCCCTTCAGTCAACGGATTGTCCTGGATTTTTGCTTCTGGAATTCCTGCAGCCTGTACGCGCGACACAAGACCTGCACTCAGTACGGCAGCGCCTGCACCACGAAGAAAGTCACGTCGACTGGTCATCATCAATATCTCGTTCAGTGGCCAGCAGATTCTCTGCCGGCTTTAATTTCCGATTCCTTCATGACGGGCACCCCAACTTCACCGCCTGCCCCCTGCAAGACGCTGTCGAGATTCGCATTGGCCAACCAGAAGTCCTGCAAGGCCGCCAGATAGGCATCCGTACTAGCCACTTGCTCACGCGCCTGCGCCAGTAGCTCAAAGGTGCTGATCAACATGCCGTTGTACCGGAGCAGTACTTCGTCAGAGATCTGTTTCTGCAAGGGGACGACTTCGTCTCGATAGTGACGGGTCAGGTCATAGGTCGTTCGGTAGCGCGCATAAGACTCGCGGGCCTCGCTACGCGCATTCGTGGCGGTTTCCGCCACATCGGCAAGAGCAAGGCGGTAGATGGCCTCGGCCTGAGCCACCCGTGTTGCGCCGAAATCAAACAGGGGAAGTTCAAGGCTGATTTCATAACCAGTTTGCTTTGGCTGACCAGTGGCGGTGTTGTACTGGTATCCGACCTCCAGCACATTGACAAAACGAGTGATCTTGCTGAGCTTTAGATTGCGTGCCGTATTTTCAGCATTTTTCTTGGCCATCTGCACATCGATGCGCCGGTCAATGGCTTGCTGCTCAACATCGGCAAGCTCACGCGGTGTTGCCGGAAGCTCTGGCAGGTTTGCAGGCAGTTTTATCGCTTTCTCATCGGTCAGCCCGAGCAGCCGTACTAATTGCTCACGGGTAGCCAACGCCTCAGCATCAGCCCGGGCCCGCTGTGCGGTGGCTTCGGCATAGAATGCCTGCTCACGGGCAGCATCCAGTCGGCTGATATTGCCCGCCTGTGCCAGGCCGCGTGCCAGATCGCGGCCTGCCTCGGCGGCCGACTGTACATCGCTGGCGTAACGAGCTCGCTGAGCGCTTGCCACGGCGCTGAAGTAGGCAACTCGCGTATCCCTCGCCAGACTCAGCACGGCACGGGTTGCGTCCAGCTTCGCGCTTTCATAGCGCTGCTTCTCGATTGGTCCACGGACTGGCAAGGTCAGCAGGCCCATCAAGTCGAAGCTGATGGCGCGCTCAACCTCACGCTCATCCCCCTGACGCAATCGCGCCAACGATACTCCCGGATTGCGCAACCGGGTGGCGGCAACGACTTCGGCCTCTGTCAGGCGCAGTTCGGCAAAATTACGTTGCAGCCCGGGGTTATTGAGCAGAGCCAGGGCTACCGCATCTTCTACTTGCAGCGGGGCTTTCAGCAGGGTTTGCTGCAGTTCGGAACGCCGTGCCTGGCTCAAGGTCTGAGTGTCCTCAACGGGCTTCCCCATAAGCCGGCTGGCCGTAGCTCGAACCTCCCCCTCGCTACCATCCGGGGACAGGGTCGCACAGGCGGCCAGGCTTGCGGCCAACACTGTCAACAGGGAGGCCCTGATCAAGGGATGACGCAACACCTTCATGGGTGCTCCCCCTCATGCGGCATGTCAGGCGTACCCGATGTGGCGGGCTCCGGGGATACTTCCTGAGGGGTAGGAGACGTGCCCATCGAGTGGCCGGCGTGCCCAGACGGCTCACCCATTAGCTGAGCATTGGTCTCCTGCCAGCCACGAACGCCAGGCTCTGACCACGGCTGATAGCCGCTGAACGCATTGGTGGGGCTGGCAGGAGTGGCGGGGAACGCTGGCATCGCCATAACGGCCGCCGGCATCCAGAAGACACTAACAACAAGGAGGAGACGCATGATTGTTCCATCAGGAGACGTCGATGGAACAATCATGTGGTGGGACTCAGGACATTAACATGACGCGAAAATTACATTCATGTCATCTTTGCCCAATCTTTTAAAAAGCCGGTATTGTGAAGACTCTGATCCAAGGCGTGAGGCAGACACTCCGTGAAAATCTTGCTGGTCGAAGACGAGGCCAAGACCGGAGAGTACCTGAAACAGGGGCTTACCGAGGCGGGCTACACCACTGATTGGGTGAAGGATGGCCTGGCTGGCCACCATCATGCACTGTCCGAGGACTATGACCTGGTGATTCTGGATGTAATGCTGCCCGAGATCAGCGGCTGGCAGGTATTGGCCGCCATACGCCGTGCAGGCAAATCCATGCCGGTACTTTTCCTCACTGCCCGGGATCAGGT
>JBASJP010000441.1:0-2254 GCA_049655345.1 Moraxellaceae bacterium | reverse complement strand
GGTTCCGGTTACAGCGTTTTTGTTCGTGCCAGCAGGCGGATGTCACTGCCCACCATGCGCACATCGGTGATGACCAATTTGCGCTGCTCGCGCATGAACTGCATTGGCCAGTCGAGCAGCGGACGGGCGCTGCTGCCCATCAGCACCGGGGCCTGGTATATCACGTACTCGTCCACCAGGCCGGCACGGGCAAAACTGCCGGCCACCGTGGCGCCGGCTTCGATCATTACTTCGTTGGCGCCTTCCTTGGCCAGCCGCTGCAGCAAGGCCTTGAGGTCGACGCGACCATTGGTGCCCGCCAGTACCCATATTTCAGCACCGGCATCGCTGAGTGCGGTCTGGCGGTCCAGTTGTGAATGGGTGCCGACAATGATGGTGCGTCCCGGCTGCTTCAGCACCTTGGCGGTTGGCGGTGTGCGAAAACCCGCATCCAGAATCACCCGCCAGGGTTGTACCGGTTCACCACTGGTCCAGTTTTCCCATTCGGCCGGGCGCACGGTCAGCGCGGGGTCATCGGCAAGCACGGTGCCGATGCCGGTAATGATGGCGGAGCTCATGGCGCGCCACTGCTGCACGTCGCGGCGGGCGTCCGGCCCGGTAATCCATTTTGATTCGCCGGATGCCATGCCCGTGCGACCATCAAGGCTCATGGCGAGCTTGAGCCGGGTCCAGGGCAGGCCGCCATTGATGCGGCGCAGGAAGCCGGCATTGAGCGTGCGGGCTTCCTCTTCAAGCACGCCGGCAAGCGTTTCGATGCCGGCATCATCCAGAATCTTTTTGCCTTTGCCGGCCACCAGCGGATTGGCATCCAGCGTGGCCATGACCACGCGTTTCAGTCCGGCAATCACCAGTTCGTTGGCGCAGGGCGGCGTGCGGCCATGATGGGCGCATGGCTCCAGGGTGACGTAGGCGGTAGCGCCAAAGGCGCGATAACCGGCCTGCTTCAGCGCGGCAACCTCGGCATGCGGGCCGCCGGCACGGGCGTGAAAGCCGGTGCCCACCACGACGCCGTCTTTCACAATGACGCAGCCCACGCGCGGGTTGGGTTGCGTGGTAAAGCGTCCGCGCCGCGCCAGTTGCAGCGCCTCGCTCATGTAGCGAACGTCGTCAGCAGAAAAACTCATCAGCTTTCCCGGTTGTCGCGTTCAAGTTTTTCAATTTCCGTACGGAACTCGCTGATGTCCTGGAAGCTGCGGTAAACCGAGGCAAAACGCACATAGGCCACGGAGTCCAGCGTCTTCAGTTCGTCCATGACCAGCTCGCCAACCAGACGTGCCTTCACTTCACGCTCACCGGTGGCACGCAGGCGATGCATGATGCGATGCACGGCGGCATCAATCTGTTCGATGGAGACGGGGCGTTTCTGCAGGGAGTGCATCATGCCGGAGCGGAGTTTGTTCTCGTCAAAGGGCTGGCGCACACCATCGGACTTGATGATGCGGGGCAGGACGAGCTCGGCAGTTTCAAACGTGGTGAAGCGTTCGCCACAGGCCGTGCATTCACGGCGGCGGCGTACCTGGTCGCCATCGGCAACCAGACGGGAGTCGATCACTTTTGTGTCGTCGGCGCTGCAAAAAGGGCAGTGCATGAGAGACCTCTGAAAAAAGAACCTTCCTGATGTTTCGGCAACAGCAGTGCATCTATACAGCATCCCCTCTCTTCCCTCCACCGGGGCGGGAGGAGAGGGGGTGTTACAGCAGTCTTACGCGCCGTAAACCGGGAACTTTCCGCAGACGGCCTTCACCTTGGCAGCAACCGCCGTGATCACGGCTTCATCACCACGGGCGTCGATGATGTCGGCAATCCAGCCGGCCAGATCGGCGCACTCGGCCACACCAAAACCACGGGTGGTCACGGCCGGGGTGCCGATACGAATGCCGGAGGTCACGAACGGGGAACGCGGGTCATTCGGCACGGCGTTCTTGTTCACGGTGATGCCGGCGTTGCCCAGCCAGGCGTCTGCATCCTTGCCGGTCACGTCCTGCTTGATCAGCGAGAGCAGGAAGAGGTGGTTGTCGGTGCCGCCGGAGACGATGTCGTAGCCGCGCTTGATGAGCACGTCGGCCATGGTCTGGGCGTTCTTTACCACCTGCTGCTGGTAGGTCTTGAAGCCGGGGGCCATCGCTTCCTTGAAGGCCACGGCCTTGGCGGCAATGACGTGCTCAAGCGGGCCGCCCTGAATGCCGGGGAACACGGCGCTCTGCAGCTTCTTTTCGATTTCTTCGTTCTTCTTCGCCAGGATCAGGCCGGAACG
>JBASJP010000440.1:0-11114 GCA_049655345.1 Moraxellaceae bacterium | reverse complement strand
GTATCCGGGATTACGTGGGGCGCGGGGTCATTACCACCGCCACCTATGCGGCACGGCAGTTCGGGGTTGGCTCTGCCATGGGCATCATGAAGGCCGCCAGGCTGTGTCCCGATGCCATCATGCTTCCGGTTGATTTTGACGAGTACCGCACGTACTCCCACCTGTTCAAGGAGCAGATTCTGGCGATTGCACCGCTGATGGAGAATCGGGGTGTCGATGAGGTTTATATCGACCTTACGAATGTTGCCGGCGGGCAGGAAGAGGGCGGGCGTGTTCTGGCTGCACAATTGCAGCAGGCGATTCTGGACGCGACCGGGCTGACCTGTTCGATCGGAGTGGCGCCCAACAAATTACTCGCCAAGATGGCCAGTGAATTCAACAAGCCCAACGGCATTTCAATTGTGCACGAGGCAGATCTGGAAACCATGATCTGGCCACTGGCGTGCCGCAAGATCAATGGCATCGGGCCGCGCACGGATGAAAAACTGAAAGGGCTGGGTATTCATACCATCCGTGATCTGGCGGAGCGAGAGCTGGTGTGGCTGATGGAGCATTTTGGCAAAAGCTACGGGGCATGGCTGCACGCGGCGGCCGATGGCCGTGATGACAGACCGGTCGAGACCAGCAGCGAGCCAGTGTCGATGAGCCGTGAAACCACCTTTGGCAGTGACCTGCATGCGGTGCGCGACAGGGCGGAGCTTGGTGCAGTATTTACGCGACTGTGCGAGCAGGTGGCTGCTGATCTTGCCCGCAAGGGCTATGTCGGTAAAACCATCGGTATCAAGATTCGCTACGATGACTTCAGAAGTGTCACGCGGGATCACACCGTCGATTTTTATACGGCCGATGCCCTGACCATTCGCCAGCTGGCCGGGCAATGTCTCAAGCGCGTGCCGCTGGATCAGCGCATTCGTCTGCTGGGGGTGAGGGTTGGCGGGCTCGAAAAAGCCGATCAGGTGAGTGAGGCGCCTGCACTTTATGCTGCCGGACGCCGCACGGCTTCCCGGTCCAGCGAGGTTGCCGGGCTTAATCTTTCTCTGTTCTAGAGGCTGCTAGCGTCTTTCAGGGGAGATGCCGGATTTTGCCCGTAACGGGGTCAGCAGATCAGACAGGCCGTTGTGGTCAATCTCGTGCATCAGCGCAAGCAAACGGCCAATTTCACCTGGGGGAAATCCTTCACGGGCAAACCATGCAAGATAATGGCCGGGCAAGTCGGCCATCAGTCGACCCTTGTATTTGCCATAAGGCATCTCGCGGGTGACCAGCAGGGCAATGTCTTCAGGTTTCAATTCAGGCTCCGGTGCTCATGTCGTGGCGTGCCTGTTGCGGTGTCATGCCTGTCCACTGCCGGTAGCTGCGCGTGAAGGCGCTGTGTTCGAAATAGCTGAGCAGCAGGGTAATAAGGTAGTGGTCTACTTTTTGCGGACACATCGATGGGGGGATAAAGAGGAAAGCACCCTGAGCAAGCAACGCAGGTCATTCGACGCCAGCTACAAGCTGCAGGGCTTTAATGTTCGCCGCGGATGTATTGTTCCAGCTGACGAATCATTGATTGCTGGTTGGAAATGATGTCCTTGACCAGATCGCCGATCGAGATCAGTCCGATCAGCTTGTCATCCTCCAGAACCGGCAGGTGACGCAGGCGCTTTTCGGTCATGAGCTCCATGCAGAATTCGATGGTCTTCCCCGGGCTTACAGTCATGACATTGCTGGTCATGATTTCGCTGACTTCGGTGGTGTAGGAGGAGCGCTCCATCAGGGCGATCTTTCGCGCGTAATCACGCTCACTCAGTATCCCTGCGACCTTGTCGTTTTCCATCACGATCAACGCGCCAATACCCTTGTCTGCCATGAGGGTCAGGGCTTCCAGCACGGTTGCCGATGGCCAGATGGTGTAGATCTGGGCATTTGCCTTTGACCTGAGAATGTCTGCAACAGTCTTCATGATGTCTCTCCTTGAGGGCCGTTTTTTATCATGCCGCAAACGCCTGTGCGAGAGGTCTTTTCGCCGGCGTGTTCCTGACACGGGTCAGGGCGATCCCGGCCGCCGTCAGGCGGCGTCATTCAGTGCGGTCAGCATGCGTTCCAGTGCTGTTTCAAGAACCGCCCGCGGGCAGCCAAAGTTCAGTCGCACAAAGCCTTGTCCGCCGAAGTCGCTGCCTTCTGACAGGCCGACGCCGGCGGCCTCGAAAAACGCCTGTGGATTGTCTATCCCGGATTCGCGGCAATCAATCCAGGCCAGGTAGGTGGCCTCCGGCTTGATGACCTTCAGTCCGAATTTACCGTCAAGTCCCATTACCAGCTCACGGTTCTGGCGCAGGTAATCCAGCAGGGCGCTACGCCAGGGCAGGCCATCACGGTAGGCGGCCGTAGTCGCAACCATGCCCAGAATGTTCGGGTGTGGTGTGATGCCAGCCATGGCGGCATGAAAGCGCCGGCGCAGGCTGTCGTCAGGAATGATGGCAAAGGCTACGCCAAGCCCCGGGATGTTGTAGGTCTTGGACGGAGCCATGATGGTGATGGTCCGCCTGGCCATTGCCGGCGAAAGCATGGCAAAGGGCCGGTGCCTGAGGCCGGGCTCCAGGATCAGGTCACAATGGATTTCATCGCTGACCACAACCAGATCATGCTGCTCCACATAGGCGGCAATGCCGGCGAGCTCTTGCCCGGTCCACACCCGGCCGATGGGGTTGTGGGGATGGCACAGCATCAGTCCTCTGGTGCGAGGGGTATGTGCGGCTTCCACCGCCTTCATGTTCCAGGTCCAGTTGTGTGACTCGTCCAGTGGTACGCGAGTGCATTTGCGTTCCATATGGGCTGCCGAGGTAAACAGGGCGGGGTAAACCGGTGTGCTGGTGATGATGGCATCACCAGGCTCGCCAATGCTGCGGGCGGCGATGTTGAGGCCGGAAACCAGTCCCGGTAACGGGACGATCCAGTCGGCTTCGACCGCCCAGCCGTAGTCGCGCTGCATGGCCGAGGTTATGGCATCAATAAAGGCCGGGGTGGTGTGGCCGTAGCCAAACACACCATGAGCCACACGTTGTTGCAGGGCGGCGATGACGTCGGGTGGCGCAGCAAAATCCATGTCGGCCACCCACAGGGGCAGGATGTCCGTACCCGAGGCAGCGTGTTGGCCGGCATATTTCGACCACTTGAGGCTGTCGGTGCCGTTGCGATCAATGGGGGTGTCGAACAGTGCCGGGTAGTTGTGCGTCATGCAGGGCTCCTTGCAATGCCCTGATGGTGATGCACACAGAGGGTTTTGCCAACCGCACGGCACCTTCTTGGGACTCACCAGCCATTCACCAGCCATTCACCGGACAGGGTGGAGGCGGCGTGTCCGGTGAGTGCCAGGTTGCGGTCTTACAGGACGTCCAGTCGGCGGGAACCGTTGCCAGGTT
Source organism: Moraxellaceae bacterium (assembly GCA_049655345.1). Taxonomy (GTDB): domain Bacteria; phylum Pseudomonadota; class Gammaproteobacteria; order Pseudomonadales; family Moraxellaceae; genus UBA2031. The sequence goes on along the minus strand of JBASJP010000440.1, from coordinate 7,710 downwards.
TCTTTTTGGCCAGTGTCAGTACCAGCACGCCGTTTTCACTTTTTGCGCTGGACTGGGCTTCATCAATGTCCACCGGCAACTGGAAGGTGCGCGAGATGGCGCCATAGTAGCGCTCGCTGTGCATGGAGCTTTCCTTCTCCTGGCGGTCATGCTGCTTGACCTCGGCACGCAAGGTAACGTTGTTGCCTTCGACGGAGACATGAATGTCTTCCTTGGCAACGCCGGGAATTTCAGCGGTGACGGTGTAGGCGTTCCCGTTTTCGCTGACATCCAGTTTGATCTTGTCCGGCGATGGCAGCGGGTTGCCATGCAGCGGGCGCACAGCAAATCCCGGTCCGAAGTCCCTGAACAGTTCGTCAAACAAGCCGCCTCTCGGAATCAATGCATTCATTGTTGTTCTCCTGGTCTGTTTGGTTAACGGCACTCCAAAAAGTGCCTGTGCCAAAGACATTAGGTCAGGGCCTGAGTATTTCAAGGCGCAGGAGAAGGCGTAATGGCAGGGGTTTGATTTGCATCAAGTCATGCGTGTGCAGACCGCGGATTACGATGCCGTCAGCAGTAGTTCCTGGGCGACATAGTGGTCAACCATGTCGGCCAGTCCCTCGGTTAGCTATTCGTAACTGATGGGTGGGGCAGGCTCGGTCAGATGACGGATCACCGTAAAGATGCCGCCATTGATGAAGATGTAGCTCATCGCCGGAATACGGCGCAGGCGCATGTGTTCCGGATGATGCATGACATGTTGCATCACGACGTCCATAAGCAGTCTGGTGATGGGCTCCATGTAGTCCTTGATGTCTACCCGCATCGCCTGGCGCGCACACTTCAGGTAGCGCTGGTTGTTGCGGTTAAGAAAGTCACCGAACTGCCCGAGCATGAGCTTGATCGCCTCACCGATGGGTAGCCGTACCAGTGACGGGATCAGCGGCTGCAGCATGGCCACCACGTCACTCACGAAACGCTGGTTCATGGCGTCGAAGATGGCTTCCTTGTTGCTGAAGTACTCATAGAGCGAACCGACACTGATGCCGGCAGTTTCGGCGACATGTCGCGTGGTCGTGGCCTGGATGCCCCGTTCTGCCACACAAATGAATGCGGCTTCAATGATGGCGTCCACGGTGGCCCTGGAGCGCTCTTGCTGTGGTTTACGCGGCATTGGGCAACCTGTTCGTGGTGTCTGGAGTGGTGGTGTGGAGGGAGAGGTAAGCCCGAAAGGCTCTTGCCGGGTGTTCTTTTCCGAATTGAATCCGAACAAATAGTCGGAATAAGGTGACAGGCATCAATGTAAAGGTCAAGGCGCCGGACTGACGCGGGTGGGAACGGGCAGATGTAGAAGGCAGGTAGTGGCCAGCGCCCGCCATTGGACACCTGCATACAGGCCTTTCGGGCCTGTGCCGGTGAAAACGTGGCTGGAGAAATCCGAACAGACGTGCAGTTGTTTGGAGAAAGGCGGGAGCCGCCGGGCCGGATGTGGGGTGGCGGATCACCCGGCACGCACTTTTCAGGTAGCTATGCAGATAGCTGTGCAGTAGCTATCAGGTTGATCCATTTTGCTGTTCTGACAGGAGATGCCCATGAACACCGCGACTCGCTTTCCCTCCGGTGATGTACGCAAAAACAATCCTGCCGTCCCCATCCGGCACATGGATTTCGGCTTTGACAATGCGCAGCTGAAAGCCCGCTTCTATGATGACAATGCCTTTGCTTCGGCATTCTTCATGGCATTCTCGGCAGTCATTCCGCATGGCGAGCGCTTTTTCATCGAGTCGGTGCGCCATTACCGGTCGCGCCTCCATGATCCCGAGCTGGATGCCCGTGTCACCGGGTTCATCGGCCAGGAAGCCATGCATGGCAAGGAGCACGATGCGGTGAACGAGGCCTATGACCGTATGGGCTACCCCGTTGGCCGGCTTGACCGGATCACGCACATGGGTCTGAAGGTGCTAGCCAGGTATCTGCCAAAAGCCGCGCAGCTGTCGACCACGGTGGCCCTTGAGCATTACACCGCCATCATTTCCGAGTACATGCTGGGCAGCAAGGAGTTGCAGGCAGGGTTTGACAAGCAGATGGGTGACTTTGTGCTCTGGCACATGATGGAAGAAACCGAGCACAAGGCGGTTGCCTATGATGTGTACGAAAAGATGATCGGCAGTTATGCCCTGCGGGCCGGCACCATGATTCCAACTACGGTCATCCTGATTGCGGCACTTGCTTCGATGCAGGCGGTACTGATGGCATCGGATGGCACATTGTTCAATCCGCGACTGCTACGCCAGCACGCCAAAGGGTTTGGCATGATCTATGGGCCACGAGGCTTGTTTGGCAGTGTGCTTCCGCACTTGCTGGATTATTTCAAGCCGGGGTTTCATCCCAACGATCATGACACAAGCGAGCTTCTGGCCCGTTTCAGTGAGAGATTTTTCGGTGAACGGGGCGAGCTTAACCGTAATCTGGGCAAGGTTGTGGTGCCGAAGGTTCGCAAGGCCGCTGTCTGACACCATTGCGGATGATTTTCTGTGCTCAACAGGATTGAACGTGCAGGGATGCGCTGAATCCTGATGTTGCCTTTCATATTGCGCAACCGTTTTGGCCTCAGGATGAACGAGGCACGGGCGCAGTAGTCTTGAGGAAAAATGCATGAACCAGACGCTGGAAGATATGGAGCGCGGCTTCATCAGTGAAGTAGGGCCCGCTTATCTGGCGCGTGCGCGCCCACCGCGCCCTGAACACATTCATGGCTGGCGTTACCGCAGTTTCATGCCGATCTTGCATCGCTTGCATGCAACGGTCACGGGCCTTCGTACCCGGCACCGTTTTGTTGATGGCAAACGCATGGTCTGGTTGCAGGGAGGCAACCCGGAGGGAGAGCCTGTCGTCCTGTTGCATGGGTTTGGCGCCAGCAAGGAAAACTGGTTGCCACTGCTGCCATTCCTGGCACGTCGCTATCATCTGTTTATTCCGGATTTGCCGGGCTGGGGACAAAGTCACTTCCATCCCGAAACGGCCTATGGCATGGACCATCAGGTTGCACGCGTGGCGGAATGGATGGGAGGGGTGCTGCCATCGCCGGCCCATGTTGTCGGTAGCTCAATGGGCGGTGGCATTTCTGGTTTGCTCGCGGCACGTCACCCGGATCTGGTGCGCACTGTCACGCTCATGAATGCGGCGGGCGTGATAGGCACGCAGACCACACGTTTCGAGCAGCAGTTGATGCAGGGCCGTAATCAACTGGTGGCCCATAACATAAAGGGCGTCTTTGACCTGCTGTCGACCGTGATGGAAAGCCGCTCGATGGCACTGCTGATGGCACCTGCGATTTGCCAGGAGGTGGTTTCCCGCCGGCATGTAAATGAGCACATGTTTCGCCAGTTGCTGCAGCATGTACCAGCACCAGAGTTGCCGGCATTTTCGGCAGTGACGGTACCAGCTTTCATTCTCTGGGGCATTGAGGATCGGGTGCTGCATGTGTCCTGTGCCGAGACTTTCCGCGAACTGATACCGCATGCACGCATGAAGCTGTTGTCCGGGGTGGGGCACCTGCCGATGGTGGAGCGGCCGCATCATACGGCCAGCCTTTTGCGGCGCTTCTGGCGGGATGCCAGGCAAGCCGCCGCGGTCACGTAACAGGGTCTGTTTACACTTACACATCCTGTCTTGTTTGCAATCTACCGACCTGACGATAATCTGCACTTGTCATATGTCTGCTGCCGGCCTGTATCGGGCCGGCAGCAAGCGTGCGGAGTCTTGTCATGCAAAAGTTGTTGCCCGCCTTTTTGCCCACCTTGTTGTCTGCACCTGTGTCGCGCCGCCGCTTTGTTGAGGGGGTGGCGCTGGGCACGGTTGCCCTGACGGCCGGCTGGTCCCGGGCAGCACCGGCCACGACGGATGCCTCGCGTGTTCAGGTGGTTGATCTGGCCATTGGCGAGCAAACCGTTAACTTCACCGGGCGCCAGCGCCAGGCCGTGACCGTAAACCGTTCCTTGCCGGCCCCGGTATTGCGCTTCCGGGAGGGCGACACGGTAGTGTTGCGAGTCACCAATCACCTAAAGGAAGACACCTCCATCCACTGGCACGGCATCCTGCTGCCCGCCAACATGGATGGTGTGCCGGGCTTCAGTTTTCACGGCATTCAGCCGGGCGAAACCTTTACCTATGAATTTCCGCTCAAGCAGAGCGGCACCTACTGGTACCACAGCCACTCCGGCATGCAGGAGGCCGTTGGCCTGTACGGGGCACTGGTCATCGAACCGCGTGAGCCGGAACCGTTCAGGGTGGATCGCGAGCATGTCGTTGTGCTGTCGGACTGGAGTGATGAAAACCCGCACCGCATTCTGGACAAGCTGAAAAAACAGGGCACGTATTACAACTATGACCAGCGGACTGTCGGCGATTTTTTCCGGGATGTGAAACAGCAGGGGTTTGCGGCGGCCTGGTCTGATCGCAAAGCATGGGGAAGCATGCGCATGACGCCGACAGATCTTGCCGATGTATCGGCGGCCACCTACACCTATCTGGTCAACGGCACTACGCCGGCCGGTAACTGGACCGGTGTGTTCCGTGCGGGTGAAAAGGTACGCCTGCGTTTCATCAATGCCTCGGCCATGACCTATTTCGATGTACGCATTCCTGGCCTGAAAATGACGGTGGTGGCGGCCGACGGTCAGCCGGTGCATCCGGTGGACATTGACGAGTTCCGTATTGCTGTTGCCGAAACACTCGACGTGATCGTGGAGCCGGTTGAAAACGCCTACACGATTTTTGCACAGAGCATGGACCGTAGCGGCTATGCCCGTGCCACGCTGGCGATCACGCAAGGCTTGCAGGCTGTGATTCCTGCGCTGGACAAGCGCCCGCTGCTCACCATGGATGACATGGGGCATGGCGAACACATGCACCACGATATGCCGGGCATGAAAATGCAGTCCCATCCCGCCAGTGAAAGCAACAACCCCATGGTCGACATGCAGACCATGATGCCGATGGCGCGGCTGGATGATCCGGGCATCGGCCTTCGGGATAACGGGCGCAAGGTACTGACCTATGCCGATCTGCGCAGCACTTTTGATGATCCTGACGGACGCGTGCCCTCCCGGGAAATAGAGCTGCACCTGACCGGCCACATGGAGCGGTATGTCTGGTCGTTTGACGGCATTCCTTTTGCCGATGCTGCGCCGGTCACACTGAAATATGGCGAGCGCATGCGCGTGGTGCTGGTGAACGACACCATGATGGAGCACCCCATTCATCTGCATGGCATGTGGAGTGATCTGGAGGACGAAGACGGCAATTTTCTCGTGCGCAAACACACCATCAGCATGCCTCCGGGTACGCGCCGGACGTTCCGGGTCCGGGCGGATGCCCTGGGGCGGTGGGCCTTCCATTGTCACCTGCTCATGCACATGGACAGTGGCATGTTCCGTGAAGTGCGGGTGGAGGTCTGATCATGAAAAAGATCATTTTCACGCTCGGACTCCTGACAACTTCCATGACGTGGGCAGAAGAAGACCATTCGCAGCATTCCGGGCATGTGATGCCGGATGCTGCCGTACCAGCCGACGCGCCAGCCCTGATGCCGGTTCCGCCTTTGCAGGATCAGCAAGTCTTGCCGCCCCCGACAGCAGCCGAACTGGCGGCAGCCTTTCCTGATCTGGGCGGCATGGACATGCAGACACACATGGGCAGCAGCCGTCCCGTGTTTTTGCAGGTCGATCAGCTGGAAGCCAGCCATGCCGATGGCAACACAGCCACAGTCTGGGAGGCCCGCGCTGGCTGGGGTAGTGCCACTGACCGGCTTTGGTTGGGCAGCACCGGCGAGCGTGCCCATGACACGTCGGAGTCCCTGGAGACCAGTCTGCTGTGGAACCATGCTGTCGCGCGGTGGTGGGATACCACCCTGGGCGTGCGTCAGGATGGTGGGGAGGGGCCCTCACGCACCTGGGCTGCCATTGGCATGCAGGGTCTGGCGCCCGGCTTTTTTGACATCGGGGTCACGGCCTATGCGGGTGAGTCGGGTCGCACCGCCTTGCGACTGGAGGCCGAGTATGAGGCCCGCCTGACCAATCGCCTGATTCTGGAGCCTGCGGTCGAGGTCAATCTGTATGGCAAGGATGATCCCGAGCGCGCCATTGGTGCCGGGCTGAGTGATGCCGAGCTGGGGCTGCGCCTGCGCTACGAGATCCGTCGCGAGATCGCACCCTATGTGGGGGTGGAGTGGTCGACGACATTTGGCGACACGGCCGACATGGCCCGTGCCGCCGGTGCAGATGATGGCGAGGCATCGGCAGTGGCAGGCATCCGGCTCTGGTACTGAGTGCCAGGGACTTGCCGGGCATGAGCCGCGTATGAGCCATCGGGAAAACAGGGATTTTATGGTTTGGCAGGGCCGGCCAGCTCCCGCATAATCCGGGGCATTCTGCTGCCTCTGCCAGCCCCCGGAGTTTCCTGTGTCTGTGACATCCCTGCCTGTTGCCCATGCCGCCTTTGAACCGGTCCGTGCTGTTCCTGTTCCGTCCCTGAATCTGGTTGTTGCCGAATACCGCCACAAGGCCACCGGCGCGGTGCACTACCACCTGGCCGCAGACAATACGGAAAACGTGTTTCTGGTGTCCCTGCGCACCATGCCAATGGATTCAACCGGCGTTGCCCACATTCTGGAGCACACGGCACTGTGCGGTTCCCGCAAGTATCCGGTGCGCGACCCGTTCTTCCTGATGATCCGGCGTTCGCTCAATACGTTCATGAACGCGTTCACGTCCAGTGACTGGACTGCCTATCCCTTTGCCAGCCAGAATCGCAAGGATTTCGACAATCTACTGTCCGTGTATCTGGATGCCGTGTTCTTTGCCCGTCTCGATCCGCTTGATTTTGCGCAGGAAGGCATTCGTGTCGAGTTTGAAAAGCCGGACGATGCCAGCAGTCCCCTGGTCTACAAGGGTGTGGTGTTCAACGAGATGAAGGGCGCGATGAGCACGGCGCAGTCCGTGCTCTGGGAAACCCTGCACAAGCACCTGTTTCCCTCCACCACCTATCACTACAACTCCGGTGGCGACCCTGAACATATTCCCGATCTTGGTTACGATGATCTGGTCGCGTTTTACAAGCAGCATTATCACCCCAGCAATGCCGTGTTCATGACCTTTGGTGATATTCCGGCGGTGGAGTTGCAGGAAAAGATTCACGAACAGGCACTGAAGGAATTTACCGCGCTGCCCGAACAGATTCGTGGTCGCGATGAAAAGCGTTATCACGCGCCAGTGCGGGTGGAAGAAGCCTATGCACTGGATGAAGAGGGATCTTCTGCCAAGACCCATATCGTGATGGGATGGTTGCTGGGGCAAACGGCCAATCTGCGTGAGCGCTTTGAGGCAGAGCTGCTGGCGGGCGTGTTGCTGGAGAATTCTGCGTCGCCGCTGCGCCACTATCTGGAGACCACGGAGCTGGGGCAGTCGCCGTCGGCACTGTGCGGATCGGATGACTCCGGTCGCGAACTTAGTTTCATGTGCGGTATCGAGGGCAGCGAGCCTGAGCGTGCCGCTGCGTTTGAAGAAGGTGTGCTGGCCGTGCTGCGGGAAGTGGCCGAGTACGGCGTGCCGGAAGAAGATGTCGAGGCAGTGTTGCATCAGCTGGAACTGAGTCAGCGCGAAATCGGTGGCGACAGTTACCCCTATGGTTTGCAGCTCATCCTCAATGGTCTTGGCGCGGTGCTGCATG
>JBASJP010000439.1:0-2406 GCA_049655345.1 Moraxellaceae bacterium | reverse complement strand
CTGCCCTGTATCCGCTCAAGCGCCTCCTTGCCATTGCAGCAGCAGTCGGCCTGTATGCCGTGGTACTTGTCCAGCATGCCCAGGATCACGCGCTGGTTGATGCGGTTGTCCTCAACAACCAGCACGCGGATATTTTCGCTGCGGCGGGAGGGTGCTGTCGTGTCAGGCGTCTGGGGGTGAGCCATGGTTTCGGTGGGCAGGACCAGGGGCAGGGTCAATGTAAACACCGAGCCACTGCCCGGGGTGCTTTCCACGGTCAGGGTGCCGCCCATCAATTCCGCCAGGCGCCGTGCAATGGCAAGACCAAGGCCGGTGCCGCGCTGCTTGAGGTTGGTGTGCTGTGTGCCCTGTTCAAAAGGCTCGAACAGTCGGCCCAGCAGGTTTGCATCAATCCCTTCGCCGCTGTCGATGACCCTGAGGCGAATGACATCCCTGTCGTCCTCGTTGTCCCGCAATGCGTGCAGCCTGATAAATCCTTGCCGGGTAAACTTGATGCCGTTGCCCAGCAGGTTGACCAGTATCTGCTGCACCCGTTCGGCATCGCACACGATGCCGGGCGGCAATGACGGGTCGATATGCAGTTGCAGTTCCAGTCCGGCATTGCTGGCCATGGTTGAAAACTGGCGGCAAAGGTTCGGCAGTTTTTCACGGATGTCACACGCCTGCGGATTTATCGGAAACTTGCCGGCCTCGATTTTTGAGTAGTCAAGAATGTCGTTGACGATGTGCAGCAGCAACTTGCCGGAATCCTCGATCATGTCGAGATATTCGCGCTGCTCCTCATCAAGGCGTGTGCCTTTGAGTAGCTCGGCCATGCCAAGTACACCATTCATGGGCGTACGGATTTCATGGCTCATGGTGGCAATGAAATCCGACTTTGCCTGGGTGCTCACGCGCTCTTGCTGCAGCGCATTCAGTGCATTCTGTTTTTCCCTGGAGATGATGGCGTGTGCCATCTGGTCGGCGATCTCGCCAGCAAAAGAGGTTTCGTCCGCATACCAGTGGCGCATGGGGCCAACGTGTTCGCAGCAGACCACGCCAACAACTTTGCCGTTAACGCGAATGGCGGCGTCCAGCATTGACGAGATGCCGGACGGCAGCAGATAGCCATCACGGAATTCACTGGTGCGCTCATCCGCGCAGGCATCGCTGGCATTGATGGCCCGGCCGCTGATCAGGGCCTCGAAATACCGGGGGTAGTCGCTTGATGTCAGGACGACATCATTCCGGAACGTATTCTGCAGGCGGTCATACGAGCAGAACTGGCGGAGCAGGGAGTTGTTCTCCCCCAGCAACCAGATGCCGGCATGCCGCAGGTGCAGTGTGTCAGCGACCAGTTTTGACAGGACTTGTGCATAGGCAAAAAGTTCACCGCTGCCTTGCAGGGGATGTTCGGCCGCCTTGACGACAGCACGGTGGGCGAGGTGCTGCCGTTCCTGCTGTGCCACACGTGCCGAGCTGTCACTGATGAAACCAACCAGCTCTTTCAGTGTGCCATGCTCATCAAAAATGCCCTCGCCGTGCTCCTGTACCGCTTTCAGGGTTCCATCCGCGGTCATAATCCGGTAGGACACGTCAAAGGAGCCATTGTTGGCCAGCCCGTTCTGTATGTCTTGCCAGAGGCGCTCACGATCACTTTCCTGGATGAGCGAGGCGTAGAGTCCGGGATTCTGCGTGAATGCTTCGGCTGCAAAGCCGGTGAGTGTCTTGATCTGTCCGCTGACCTCCAGCATGGTCCACTGGCGGTCGTTCAGGCAGCGATAGGCCATGCCCGGCAGGCGGGCAAACATGGAGTCCTGAGCGGAGCTGGCACACATGGCAGTAGTCATTCCCTGATTGTTCTCCTAGCATAGAAGAGATACGGCCTGTTCAATATTCATGTCCAGACCAGCAGTCAGTGGAATCGTCCGCTGACGCCTTTCCGGTTGCTACGGGTATCCGCATGTCTCGTCTTCCCAACCTGTTTTATGCCCAGTCGGGTGGCATGACGGCCGTCATCAATGCCACGGCCGCCGGTGTGGCGCAAACCGCACGTCTGCACCGTGACAGGATAGGTCGGGTGTATGCCGGAGAAAACGGCATCATGGGGGCTCTGCAGGAAAACCTGCTGGATCTTTCCCGTGAGTCGGAGGCAGCCATCCGCGACTTGCGGCATACGCCGGGTGGGGCATTCGGCTCCAGCCGGTTTGCGCTGGGCACGCCCGCCAGTCACCCGCATCACTATGCCCGCATTCTTGATGTATTCCGTGCCCACAATATACGCTGGTTTCTTTACAACGGTGGTGGTGGCTCGGCAGGGACGTGTCTGCATGTGGCCAATGCTGCCCGCGCGGCAGGGTATCCGCTGTCGGTGATTCATCTGCCGAAGACGGTGGATAACGACATGGCGCACACCGATTTCTCGCC
>JBASJP010000438.1:0-2982 GCA_049655345.1 Moraxellaceae bacterium | reverse complement strand
ACCCGACATACCCCAATATCTGGTCGGCCGGCGTCTGTGTCGCCATTCCACCGGTGGAAGCGACACCCGTACCCAGTGGCACGCCCAAGACCGGCTACATGATCGAATCCATGATCACGGCCATCGTGCATAACGTCAGTGACGCCCTCGCCGGCAAGCCGGCCACCCACAAGGGCACCCTGGCCGCCTTCTGCCTGGCCGACATGGGCGACACCGGGGCCGCCTTCATTGCCATTCCGCAGATTCCGCCACGCAACGTCACCTGGTTCCGCAAGGGCAAGTGGGTGCACTGGGCCAAGGTCGCCTTCGAGAAATATTTCATCTACAAGATGAAGAATGGCTCCAGCGAACCCTTCTACGAGAAGACCGTCCTGCGCCTGATCGGCCTTAATCGCCTGCGCGAAGCGCCGCCTGCCGACAAATAAGGGGCTTGCAGTACCCCGGCCATGACGGCCGGGGTACACAAAACCTGCGTTTGTAATATTTCCGTCACACAGCCAAGCTGTAATACGCTCGTCACTTAACGAGCGAAGCGAAGGCCCGGTGCCATGAAAAACGAACGTGTCCTGATCGTGGATGATGAAGCAGCGATTCGCGAGATGATTGCGATTGCGCTGGATCTGGCAGGTTTCGAGTGCCTGGAAGCCGAGGACGCCCTCGCCGCGCATCACCTGATTGTGGATGAACGCCCCGCCCTCATCCTGCTCGACTGGATGCTGCCCGGCATGAGCGGCATCGAACTGGCGCGTCGCCTCAAGCGCGATGAATCCACCCGCGAAATTCCCGTCATCATGCTCACTGCCCGGGGCGAGGAAGACAACAAGATCCAGGGCCTGGATGCCGGTGCCGACGACTACATCACCAAGCCGTTCTCCACGCGCGAGCTGGTGTCACGCATCCGCGCCGTCCTGCGCCGCACGACCAGCCTCAATGCCGAGAAGGTCATCCAGGTGGAAGGCCTCAAGCTGGACCCGGTCAGCCACCGCATCACTGCCAACGACACCCCGGTGGAAATGGGCCCGACCGAGTACCGCCTGCTGGCGTTTTTCATGAGCCATCAGGAGCGCGCGTATTCCCGTTCGCAAATGCTGGACCAGGTGTGGGGTGGCAATGTGTACGTGGAAGACCGTACCATTGATGTGCATATCCGCCGCCTGCGCAAGGCACTGGAACCGTTCGGTTTTGACCGTTTCATCCAGACCGTGCGCGGCACCGGTTACCGCTTCTCCATCCAGGTAGACCCCTCGCGTGAACCCGTCAGTGCCAACTCTCAGTGACAACACCTGCCGGCCCGCATTTCCGGCCTGGCCAACAGGTTGGTCCCGGAGTGCTGACGCATCGTGAGTGACCTGATGAAACAGGAGGCCCGGCGCCTCCTTTATTTTCTCCTGCTGGCCGGCCTGATTGGCTGGCTCATCGATTATCCGGCATGGGCGCTGGCCATCGGCCTGCTCAGCTATACCACCCTGCACCTGCGCAATATCGAAAAACTTTATCGCTGGCTGCGTGACAATCCCGATGCAGAGGTTCCGGAAGCAACCGGCATCTGGGAAGACATCTTCAACCGCATTTACACGTTGCGCCGTGACGAACAGCGCGCCCGTGACAGCCTGCTCAGCATTATCGAGCGCGCCCGCAACTCGGTCTCTGCGCTCAAGGAAGCCGTGGTACTGATTGATGGCAAGGGCAATCTGGAATGGTGGAACCCTGCGGCCGAAAAACTGCTTGGCCTCACTACGCCGGCCGATGTGGGTCAGCCGGTGACCAACCTCGTGCGCGATCCGGTGTTCTGCCGCTACTTTGAGCACGGCCCCTATGACGAGCCGCTGCTGATGCCGTCCGAAACCAGTCCGGGCCATCACCTGCAGTTCGAGATCACGCGCTTTGGCGGCAATGACCGCCTGATGATCGTCGATGACGTCACGCGCCTGCAAAACCTGGAACAGATGCGCAAGGATTTCGTCGCCAACGTTTCACATGAACTGCGCACGCCGCTGACCGTGCTTGCCGGCTATCTGGAAACCTTTCTGGCCAATGCCGAATCGCTGTCACCGCGCTGGCTGCGCGCCCTGCAGCAAATGGAAGCGCAGACTGGTCGCATGAACAATCTGGTCAACGACCTGCTGCTGCTGTCGCGTCTGGAAAACGAAAATGTCCAGCAGGAACCGCAACGCATCAACGTGAATGCGCTGCTGGGCCAGATCCGCAACGAGGCCATCGCGGTCGGTCTGGAAAAACACCATGACATCACGCTGGAATGCGATGCCACGGTCAGCCTGATGGGGCTGGAAAGCAACCTGCGCAGCGCCTTCTCCAATCTGGTCACCAATGCGGTGAAATACACACCCGCACACGGCCGCATCCGCATCCGCTGGTGGGCCGATGACAAGCACGCCTACTTCAGCGTGAGCGACAACGGCATCGGGATTGATGCCCACCACATTCCGCGCCTGACCGAACGCTTCTACCGGGCCGATGCTGCCCGCTCCACCGCCACCGGGGGCACCGGTCTCGGCCTTGCCATCGTCAAGCACGTCCTGCTGCAGCACCATGCGCATCTCGACATCAGCTCGACGCCCGGCAAGGGCTCGACGTTCACCTGCGTGTTTCCGGCCGCGATAGTGGTACGCTGACACCTGTCGCTAATGCAGTTTCAGAAAAGGTTGACCATGTCGCGTCGTGCAGGGCTGGCTGTCGTGCTGTTGCTGCTGTCCTGTGCCGGGCATGCCGCCCCGTTGACGCTGCAACTGTGCCAGAGCAACGAGGGCGACTATCCCTGGACGCTGGCCGACCGGCCCGGCCTCAACAACCTCCTCATCGAACGGGCGGCACGCCGCAGTAATGTCGCCGTCCGTTTTCATCCCATGCCATGGGCACGCTGCCTGTTCAAAACGTCTACCGGCGAGATGGACGGCGTGGTCGCCGCCAGCTTCAGCACGCAGCGCCTGCGCATCGGCATCTACCCGATGCGCGATGGCCTGC
>JBASJP010000437.1:0-1500 GCA_049655345.1 Moraxellaceae bacterium | reverse complement strand
GGTGTCACCTCGATAAGCGCGGATCACCGCGTTCCGAGCAGTGCTTCTGTGCGTGCCATGGACGGCCCCAAGAAAATGATTTGATTACGCAAATGTAATCTGAGGCTCATCCTTCTATCAGGCCGGCCTGTCGAAAATGGCTGCATGGGATGGCGCTGCGGATCAAGCGCGTCGGGAGAACACGGCTGACACCGTGAAAAACACTGAGGGGATCAACGCGATGGATTCAACCTACCACCGGTTCACCGAATTATTTCAACAACTGGGGCTGGCCGCTGACGCCCGGAGCATCCAGCACTTCCTGGTGCACCACAGCCCGCTCCATCCTTCCATCCAGCTGGAAAACGCGCCATTCTGGAGTCAGGCCCAATCGGCCCTGTTACGGGATGAGCTATTGCTGGATGCGGATTGGGCAGAGGTGGTTGACCAGTTGAATGCGGCCTTGCGTGGATCGAAAGGTAAGTGATGTCCAAGATACGGTTGAGGCTGTCCGTCGGCGCAGCATTGCTGGCACTCGTATTTACCCAGGCAAGTTTCAGTCAAGAGGGGCGCATTGGCGCCCATCTGGAGGGGCTTTTGAATGCGGCGCGGGAAGGTAATCCAGAATTTGCCAGCATGCAGTTCGAAGCCAATGCCGCCGCAGAACGAATTCTTCCTGCCGGCGCCTTGCCCGACCCCAAGTTCAGCATGGAATTGCGCGATATCACCCGGATGGGTGAGCGCAACCCGACGCTGCTACCTGGGCGCGTGGGGAGTACTCGCTACATCTTTACACAGGAGCTGCCCTGGTTTGGAAAGCGGGACCTCAAGCGCGCTGCCGCCGCATTGCAGGCCGAGGCGGCGCGGGGGAAGTTGGCAGGCACCTGGAGTGAATTGGTCAGCAGGATCAAGACCACACATGCCCAGCTTTACTACCTGGAGCAGAACGAGCGGCTGACCCGGGAGATCCTGGACCTGATGGCCCGGCTGGAGAAGGTGGCCCAAGTGCGATATGGCAGTGGCCTCGCGGCACAGCAGGATGTCATTCGTGCGCAGTTGGAGCAAACCACCATGCGCAACGAATTGATTGCCCTCGACGCAGAGCGAAGTCAGTTGCAGGCCAGGCTAAAAGCGCTCGTGGGGCGCCCTGCCAGCGAGACGCTGGCTACGCCAGAGAGCATTCGCACACTTCCGGCGCCTGAGACCATGCGATTTGATGTCCTGGAGCAGCGTGCACGGTCCAGCAATCCGCTGCTGAGAACCGAGGAGTCACAAATCCAGGCTGCAGAAAAGAACCGTGAACTCACCTACAAGAACCGCTATCCGGACTTTGCGGTGGGGGTGTCACCCATCCAGTACGGTAAGTCGATCCGGGAATGGGAGTTGATGGTCGAGGTCACCATTCCCTTGCAGCAGGACACCCGGCGCGCACAGGAGCAGGAAGCACAGGCCATGCTGGATGCCGCCCGCTCGCGCCGCGAAGCGGCCACCAACCAGGTACTGGCGGATCTGTATGAAAAC
>JBASJP010000436.1:0-2612 GCA_049655345.1 Moraxellaceae bacterium | reverse complement strand
GCGTCGAGCGCAAAGACGTTCCCGCCACCGCCATCAACTCCCCACCAGAAAAAACCAGCGGCAAGCGCTCGCGCTCCCAGGGCAGAATGCCCGATGCCTGCAGCAACTTTTTCAAGTCATGCGTCATGCCGTGTCCACGCAACGTTTCACCGCCCTTGCGGAACCTGACATGACAGTCCGCCAGCCCAACGCCTGCCGGAAGACTCACCGACAACACGCGGCCATCAGGCAGCAACAGTGGCTCGGCCAGCATCCAGTCCGCCTGCCAGTCCGCCAACACCTCCGGCAACGGGGGCATGGCATACAAATGCTGGCGATAACGTCGTATCTCGCACCCGTCCCAACGCACAAGCGGCGCAGCATCCTCACGCGCCATCATGACCTCCCCGCGAATACGCTCCAGCATTGCCTCATCCGGCAAAAGGAAAGACTGCTGTTGCAACCAGAAACGCAACAACAGGCGCTGGCGCGGGGCTGACAAGGCCAGCACCGGAGGAACCAGAAGGCGGTACCGACCATCAATGCAGTCCGCAGCCATTCCTGCTGCCATTTCCTGCAACAAGGCATCCGCTTCCTGCATGCGCCCTGCCGTTGCAGCCAGAACCTGCGTCACCGCCGGCCAGTGCTGCCGCAACGCGGGCAGGATGTCATTGCGCAGGAAGTTGCGTGCATACCTTGCATCATGATTGGACTCATCATCCACCCATGCCAGGCCATGTTCCTGTGCATAGTGCAGCAGCGACTGCCGGGCAACAGCCAGCAGTGGCCGCCACAAGGGCACCGCCGGGTTGTCTGGTGAGGCAAACATACCCGCCTCATGCATGGCACCAAGCCCGACAACACCCGCACCACGCATCAGGCGAAACAGCAGTGTTTCGGCCTGATCATCTTCATGCTGTGCAAGTAACAGTGCATCACCTTCGACCACACTGGCAGCGAAGGCCTGATAACGCGCGGCACGCGCAGCCGCTTCCACGCTCGCCACACGCTCCACCGCCACCTTGTGTACCTGCAACGGAATCTGCCATTTTTCACAAACGCTGGTGACATGTGCCATCCAGTGATCTGCATGAGGACTGAGGCCATGATGCACATGCACCGCCAGTAATTCGCGGCCATGACGTGAAGTCAGCGTATGCAACAGATGCAGCAACACTGTTGAGTCCAGTCCGCCGGAAACGCCGATCACCAGTCGCCGTACCTGTGGCGACTGGTCCATCATGCGATCCAGAAACCGCTGCACTGCTTGTTCAGGCATGAAGGCTGTCATCAAAAACCTGCATCAAGAAAAACGCCGGCATCAGCCGGCGCAGAAACACACTCTCGCGAGCAAGCCATCACTCGATACCATAGCTCATCAGGCGTTCATACCGACGCTTGAGCAAGGCGGGCGAGTCCAGGCCACGCAACTTCTTGAGCTGGCGAATGAGGGACTTGCGCAAGCTGTCAGCCATGGCATCCATGTCACGATGCGCACCGCCCAAAGGCTCCCTGACCAGCTCATCAACAAAACCCAGCTCTTTCAGTCGCTCCGCTGTAAGCCCCATCGCTTCAGCAGCCTCAGGCGCCTTTTCCGACGTTTTCCAGAGAATGGAAGCACAGCCCTCGGGGGAAATCACGGAATAGGTACTGTATTGCAGCATGAGCAGACTGTCACATACACCGATAGCCAGTGCACCACCGGAGCCACCCTCACCAATCACGGTAGAAATGATCGGAGTCTTGAGCCGGGACATGACCGCAAGATTGCGTGCAATGGCTTCACTCTGGCCACGCTCTTCGGCATCAATGCCGGGGTAGGCGCCAGGCGTATCAATGAAAGTCAGGATCGGCAACTGGTAACGCTCGGCCATCTCCATGAGGCGCAACGCCTTGCGGTAGCCTTCAGGTTTTGGCATGCCAAAATTGCGCCGTACCTTTTCCTTCACGTCACGGCCCTTCTGATGACCGATCACCATCACCGGCTCACCCTGAAGGCGCGCTGTACCACCGATAATCGCCGCATCATCGCCAAACACTCGATCACCGTGCAGCTCATCGAAGTCCGTGAGGATGCGCTCAACATAATCCAGCATGTAGGGGCGACGCGGATGCCGCGCCAGCTGCGACACCTGCCACGCAGACAGGCTGGTAAAAATTTCTTCCGTCAGCTTGAGGTTCTTGTCCTCAAGACGGGTGATTTCCTCGTTGATATTGAGGCCAGTGCCTGACCCGACCAGCTTGAGGCCTTCAATCTTGGCTTCCAGCTCGGCAATCGGCTGCTCAAAATCCAGATAATTCGGATTCATGCCTTCCCTTCCTTACGCAGACACGGCCATGGTCTGGCCCGTGGTATCAAGAGGCAACGCACGGAGTGGATGACCCCGTGCAGCCGGGAAACGGTCTCTAGTGTAACCGTGACCGTCATGCCGCGCGAACCACCTGTCGCCCGGGATTTGCCGCAATTCATTTCAAAGGGTCAGGTCAGTACAGCACCTCGACCGCCGCGTTACCCAGCTGCTGGCGCAAGCGCTTGAGCAGCTCCTCGGAAGGGTTGACGCGCCAGGCGTCCCCCAGACGCACGGTCGCCTCGACATCAGGGCGACGATAATGCAGCCGGATCGACGCCCCCT
>JBASJP010000435.1:0-3356 GCA_049655345.1 Moraxellaceae bacterium | reverse complement strand
GATGTGTACGTATTTCTTGTACACAAGGTTTTCACCATCACTGTCCAGCGAACTGTTGAACTTCGGAAACTGCTTCAGAACATGAGCCGATGCCTTCACCAGAAACGCGAGCACCGTCAGACTGAGTCCTTCTGCCTTGAATGCATCTTTCTGCGCCACACGAAACGCTTCCAGATCAGTAATATCAGCTTCATCAAACTGCGTGACATGCGGAATGGTCACCCAGGCACGGTGCAGGTTTTTTGCCGACACGCGCTGTATCTTTGTCAGGGGCAAGCGCTCGATCTCGCCCCATTTGCTGAAATCGATAACGGGCAATTCCGGCAACCCCGAACCCGAGGCCACTGGCGCGGCTTTTTCCGTCAGCGTCTTCTTCACAAAGGCGTGCACGTCATCCTTGAGGATACGGTCTTTCGGACCGGTACCGGCAACCTTGCCCAGATCCACTCCCAGCTCACGCGCCAGACGGCGAACTGCCGGTCCGGCATGTACGTTGGCCGCAGGTGCCTGCTGCTGATGCGTCGGGACCGGCATGGCGGGCGTAGGACTGGATGCCACAACTGCAGCACCAGTCACTGCCGCAGGCGCCGCAGCGGCCTTTGCTGCAGGCGCAGAAGGAGCAGCCGCAACAGGAGCCACAGTTGCTGCTCCGCCACTCACCTGCACTTCCAGCAGGACGACATGCTCGGAAACCTTGTCACCAACCTTGACCAGCACATTCAGCACGGTACCCGCGACCGGGCTTGGCACCTCCATGCTGGCCTTGGCGGACTCCAGTACCGCAATAGGCTGATCCACCGTAATGGTGTCGCCCACCCTCACCAGAACCTCGATGACATCCGCCTCATCAGAACCAATATCCGGCACTTTTACGATCTGTACCGATGTCGCGGAGGATGAGGGGGGCACCGCTGCCGCAGGTGTTGGCGCGGCAGCCACAACGGGGGTTGCAACCGGGGCCGCACTCACCGGTGCAAGCACGGAGCTCACCTGCTCCAGTTCCTGCTGGATTTCACGCACCGGCACATCGGCAGAGCCCGTGACCACCGCATCATCCAGCTGCAACAGCAGATCGCCCAGCTTTACGCTGTCACCCACTTTTACGGCAATATCCCGCACTACCCCGCCCTGCGGGACGGGCACTTCCATGCTGGCCTTGTCAGACTCCAGCACCATAATCGCCTGCTCCGGTGATACGTGATCACCAGGCTTCACCAGAATCTCGATGACATCTGCGCTGTCGCTGCCGATGTCCGGAACACGTACTTCTGTCACTTCATTCTCCTTGCCTGCGCTGGATAAGCGTCACGACGTTCATTCCCTTCACACTTTTGGTGCATAGGGTTTTTCAGGATTGATATCAAAGCGACGAATCGCATCATCGACCACGCTGCGTCCGATCTCACCATCATCTGCCAGCGCATTGAGTGCTGCAATCGCGATGAAATAGCGGTTCACTTCAAAGTGGTGGCGCAGTTTTTCGCGAGAATCCGAGCGGCCAAAACCATCCGTACCCAGTGTGTAATAGGTACGTCCCGGCATGAACCCGCGAATCTGGTCTGCGTGAATCTTCATGTAATCGGTTGCCGCCACAATCGGACCCTTGCTGGCGCGCAACTGCTGGGTTACCCACGGTACTTTCGGCTCATCCATTGGATGCAGCATGTTCCAGCGCTGAGCCTCCAGGGCTTCCTTGCGCAACTCGTTCATGCTGGTCGCGCTCCAGACATTGGCACGAATACCGAACACGCTCTGCAGCAACTCGGCTGCCGCCTCCACTTCGCGCAGGATGCTGCCGGAGCCGATCAGCTGAACGATTTTGGCCGCTCCGGACGGAGCTTCCTTAAGCATGTAGAGGCCGCGAATGATGCCTTCCTCGGCGCCGGCAGGCAGCGCCGGGTGGGTGTAGTTTTCATTCATCGTGGTGATGTAATAGAAAACACTTTCCTTGTTCTTGTACATGCGGCGCAACCCGTCATGCACAATCACGGCAACCTCGTAACCATACGCGGGATCGTAAGCGATACAGTTCGGCACGGTACTGGCCAGCACGTGGGAATGACCATCCTCATGCTGCAAGCCTTCGCCATTCAGGGTAGTGCGGCCTGATGTCGCACCAATCAGGAAACCGCGCGCCTGACTGTCACCGGCCGCCCAGGCCAGATCGCCGATGCGCTGGAACCCGAACATCGAGTAGAAAACATAGAACGGGATCATCGGCTGGTTGTGCATGCTGTACGACGTGCCCGCCGCAATCCACGCACTCATTGCACCCGCTTCGTTGATGCCCTGCTCCAGAATCTGGCCCTTCACATCCTCGCGGTAATACATGATCTGGGCCTTGTCTTCCGGCTCATAGAGCTGGCCCACATTCGAGTAGATACCCAGCTGGCGGAACATGCCCTCCATACCGAAGGTACGTGCTTCATCCGGCACGATGGGCACAATGCGCTCACCCAGTCCCTGCACCTTCACCAGTGCATTGAGGCAGCGCACAAAGGCCATGGTGGTGGAAATGGGCTTATCAGATCCCTCCAGCACCTGGGCAAAGGTGCCCAGCTCTGGAATATCCAGCGTTACCGCTTCCTTGCGCCGTGCCGGCAGGTAGCCGCCCAGATTCATGCGACGTTCGCGCATGTAGCGGATCTCCGGAGAATCTTCCGGCGGACGATAGAACGGTACGCGTGCCAGCTCTTCATCATTGAAGGGCAGGCCAAAGGTGTCACGAAACTCTTTCAGTGACTCCATGTCGAGCTTCTTGATCTGGTGCGACTTGTTCACTGCTTCACCAGCACCAGTGCCGTAGCCCTTTACCGTCTTGGCAAGAATGACTGTCGGCTGACCGGTGTGATTCATTGCCTGCTGATATGCCGCAAACATCTTGTACGGATCATGGCCGCCACGATTGAGGTTATAGATTTCCTCATCGGACATGTGCTCGACCATTTTCTTCAGTTCGGGATATTTGCCGAAGAACTTCTCGCGCGTGTAGGCACCGCCATGCATCTTGTAGGCCTGATACTCGCCGTCGACACACTCCTCCATGCGCTTGCGCAGCACACCGTTTTCATCCTTGGCGAGCAACGGGTCCCACTTGCGTCCCCATACCACCTTGATGACATTCCAGCCCGCACCACGGAACACCGACTCGAGTTCCTGGATGATCTTGCCGTTGCCGCGCACCGGCCCATCAAGACGCTGCAGGTTGCAATTGATGACAAAGATCAGGTTATCCAGCTTTTCACGACCGGCCATGGAAATGGCACCAAGGGATTCCGGCTCATCCATCTCGCCATCGCCCAGGAAAGCCCAGACCTTGCGGGTCTCGCTTTTCATCAGGCCGCGATTCACCAGGT